>CAZUNW010000088.1:0-7727 GCA_964621425.1 uncultured Chryseobacterium sp.
GGCCCGCCGCCGCGACGGCCAGACCCGGCCCCATCGCCTCCAGTTCCGCCGCCAGCAAGCAGCGCCTCGGCAGAGCTGCCTGGCGCAAGTGCGCCAGCTGAGAGCAGCCCCCGCCGCGCGCTGGCCATGGCCGGTCTATCGCCTTCAGACATCAGCTACATCAACGTGCATGGTACGGGCACCCCGAACAACGATTCATCGGAGGGGATGGCGCTCATGCGCCTCTTCACATCGGGCGTGCCGCCGTTCAGCAGCACCAAGTCCTTTACGGGCCACACGCTTGGTGCGGCCGGTGCGGTGGAGGCCGTTTATGCCGTGCTGGCCATCCGGCATGGCGTGCATTTCGCCAACCTGCGCTGGGGAAACCCGCTAGCCGAAGCCCCGCTGGTGCCGGTGACGCGCACGCGCACCGGTGTGGCGGTCCGCCATGTGCTCAGCAGCTCCTTCGGTTTCGGTGGCAACAATACCAGCCTGGTGCTCAGTGCGCCTGGTGATGCGGCATGAGGCGTGCCGTGCACATCCTCGAGGCATCGGCCATCGCACCGCAGCCGGTGTTCGATTCCGATCGCCTGGAGCGGGTGGAGGCCTACACGACGCATCCGCTCAAGGCCATCGTGCCCGAGCTGCGCCGCTACATCGATCCGGTTCGCGGGCGGCGCATGGAGAAAGTGGCCCGCATCGGGCTGGGCGCCGCCCTCAATGCACTGGACCGCGCCGGTGTTTCCACGCCAGGGTCGATCATCGTGGGCACGGGCCTGGGCTGCATGGAGAGCACCGAGCGCTTCTTCGTCCCTCTGCTGGAGAACAACGAGGATGTGCCCAACCCCACGGCCTTCATCCAGAGCACCCACAACAACGTGGCCGGCCAGATCGCGCTGGCCACCCGGTGTACCGGGTACAACTATACCTACCTGCACCGTGGCATCTCCTTCACCAGCGCCCTGCTCGATGGCTGGCTGCAGGTGGCTGCGGAAGGGGTCGGTACGGTGCTCGTGGGCGGGGCTGAGTCCATTACACCAGACTACTACCGCGTGCAGCGGCGAAGTGGCATCTGGAAGCAGCACGATGTGCCCAACCTCGATGTCCTGCGTTCCACCGACGGGGGGGCCTTGTGCGGGGAGGGTGCCGCCTTCTTCGTGCTCGGCGATGCCCGCGGCATGGGCCCATCCGTCCGTCTGGCGGATGTGGACATCACCTTCCGGGGAGGACCGGGCACGCTGCCGCAGCGCGTAGCGGATCTCCTGCAACGCAACGGCCTCGTGCCTGCCGATGTGGACCTCCTGCTGGTTGGCCGCAACGGGGATGGTCCGCAGGATGCCGCCTACGTGCCGGTGGAGGAACTGATGCCCGGGGCGGCATTGGCCGCCTACAAGCATCTGTGCGGTGAGTACTTCACGGCCAATGCCTTCGGACTCTGGATGCTGTGGTCGGGACTGCGCACCGGGATGCTGCCGCGTGAGGCCCTGCTCCGCGGCCAGGTTGCGGGGGATGCGCGCTGGGCCCTGCTGGTGGACCATTTCCAGCTGACCGACCACAGCCTGGTGCTGTTGGAGCGTGTCGGGCAGGCCTGACCGTGAACAGCTGTGGGTTGCGCGTCGTTAACTTGGTGCCAGAGCCCCGATCATGCGTGCATGCCGCCTACAGCCTCTGTTCCTGCTGTTCACCACCACCGCGCTGCTCGCCGCCTGTCGCAGGGATGATCCCGAGCCGCCTGCGCCGCCAGCCTCCACGGGCTCTGTTAGGCTCGCCTTCTCCTTCGTCAACAACGGATCCCCATTCACGATCGACCAGCTTGTTCAGGATGGTGCAGGCCATGCCGTGCGCTTCGACAAGTTGAAGTTCTACGTGAGCGGTGTGCACTTGCTGGATGACGCCAATGACACGGTCGGTACGTTCCCGGCATCGGTCATGCTGGTCGATGCCGCTGCATCGGCCAATGGGGTTCTTCTCGGCACCATTTCGCCCGGCCATGTCCATGAGGTGCATTTCGCGCTCGGGTTGGACAGCGCCACCAACCACAGCGACCCCACCCAGGCGGAACCGCCCCTGGACCTGCAGGAAATGCACTGGGGTTGGAACCCGAGCGCAGGCTACAAGTTCCTCAACATGGAAGGCCGTGTGGATGGCAATGGTGACGGTGATCTTTCCGATCCGGAGGACAAGACGTTCGTGTACCACACGGCCACTGATGCCCTGCTGACGAATGATCAGATCAACGTCCATGCGGATGTCGTTGCGGGTGCCGATGTCACGGTAGCCGCCACCGTGGATGTGTCCGTGCT
The DNA here is from genome assembly GCA_964621425.1 of uncultured Chryseobacterium sp. Classification (GTDB taxonomy): domain Bacteria; phylum Bacteroidota; class Bacteroidia; order Flavobacteriales_F; family PHOS-HE28; genus PHOS-HE28. Next base: position 2,283 of record CAZUNW010000088.1, read on the forward strand.
TCTTTCCGGTTCGGATCTCCTCGCCGTTCCCCTTCCACCGATGGGTGGAGGTGCGATCAACCTGCAGCTGATGGCCAGCCTGGCCGCTGCCATCAGCAGCCAATGAGCGTGTGCTCCTGTTCTGCGTCCCTGCCGGCGCTGCGTTCAATGCAGGACCGCCACACGCACAGCCGGCTGTTCCGGATCGTCGAAGACCACCAGATAGCTTCCGGATGGCAGGTCGCCGACGGCGATGGTGCCTGTTCCTCCGGTCAGGCGGGCTTGCAGCACGGTGCGGCCGACCGCATCCAGCAGGGTGGCGGTGACCGTTCTCATGCTGTTCTGCGCCAGCCGGATATGCACCACGTCTTCCGCAGGTACGGGGAACAGCAGGGGCTGCGGCCTTGAGGGAGGCGCCATGGTACTGGCTCCGCAGGGTGACTGCTCGTTGGCGATGACAAGCGGGCTGAACGACCGGAATATGCTGTCGCGCACGGCTGGCGCGTTATTCACATAATGGAACGAGCCGTTCTGGCCCATGTTCACGCAGTTGAACGAAAATGGGAATTGGGACAGCACCCAATCGCAGACGGTGTTGTCCTGCACGTTGGCCAGCAGCCGCTCGCCCAGCAGAGGTGCCACAGCGTGGCTTCCGGACCACGAGGGGTAATGGGCGCTCCACCAGGTGCCGCTTGCGCAGTAGGCGGAAATATCGCGTAAAAGCGGGCGTGTTCCGTTGGGCACGATGGCATCGCAGGGTTGATGGTAGAAGAAGACCGCAGGGGTGTCGGTGCCCTGAACCCAGTCCTCCGTGACGCCGAGGGTGGGAAGACCGCCGTACATGGCGGCGATACCCGCCACGCGTGCGTCGTGCCCGTTCTGCTCCAGGTCACCATCAACCGGCCCGAGGTCGGGCCGGCTGCGTTGCGCGGCTGACAGGGGTAGCCCGGTAACGTGGCAGCCGCCCAGCAGAAAGGCTGGCTCGGGCGCTGCGGTCAGTGCCCCGCAGGCCGCAGGCCGCTCATCCGCTTCATCCAGGAAGGCGGCTGTGAGGCTGGTGATCGCGCCCGCGCTCTCCCCGTACAGATAAACGTTGCAGGTGTTCGTACTGTCCAAGGCACTGCGGCCCTTCATATGGCGGATCGCACCTTTCAGGTCCTGCTGGGCCCTGAAGAGGGCGCGCAGCAGTTCCGCGCTGTCAGGGAGGTAAACGCACGGATCCACGCCCAGCGAGATGGAGATGCCGTCCGGCACATGGTGGCGCAGCCGGTAGCTGATCGTGGCCGCCACGTAGCCCCGTTGCGCGGCCTCGTGGCACATGGTCCACAGGTCCTGCCGGTACCCGCCGATCCAGGCGCCACCGTGAACGGCGATGAGCAGTGGGCGTTGTGCATTGCCATCACCCACCGGCCGGAAGAGGTCCAGCCGCAAGGTATCGACGCCGCCGAGGTAGGTCGTATCCCACCCATAGGTGATGTTGCGCACCGTGTCCACCGCCCAGAGCGGCTGTGTATAGGGCTGTGCTGCAACGGGTCCCGCCAGGCAGGCGAGGAGCATAACGATCGCAGTGGGTGGCCTGCTCATGGCCTTGCGAAGTTCGGGTGATCACGCCTTGCTTCCACCGGCCGGTATCGGCAGGAAATGTACCGGATAACGGCGGCAGCATGGTGCACATGGGGACCCGACCCCCTGTTTCCCCTCAGGTCGGACAGTGTTCCACCGGACCGGGCCGGGATGACAGCGTCAGCTCAGTAGGGCTGCAAGTCGGGGCCATGCTCCGCAAGGTTCCTGCCCAGCCGGGTCCATCAGGCCCCCACCGCAGCCCGCACCCGGGGCACCACCTCGGTGGCGTAGAGCTCGATGCAGCGCAGCATCCGGGCGTGTGGTATGCTGCCGATGCTGAAGAGCAGTGTGAAGCGGGTGAACCCGAAAAGCCTGTGTTCGCGGATGATCTTGGCCGCGACGGTCTCCGGGTCGCCGAGCAGCATCGCGCCCGAAGGGGAGACCTCGAAGTCGAACTGTGGTCGTCCGACGGGTCCCCAACCGCGTTCACGTCCAATGCGGCCCATTTGCTGGGCATAGCGCGGCCAGATCAGCTCAGCGGCCTCCTCGAACGTATCTGCGACGAACCCGTGCGATCCAATGCCGAGCTGGAACCGGTCCGCCGGATGGCCTGCCTGCGTCCAACTGCTCCGGTAAAGGTCGATGAACGGCCGGAACCGTGCCGGGTCACCACCGATGATGGCCAGGGTCATGGGAAGACCCAGATGGGCCGCACGCACGGCGCTCTCGGGAGTGCCCCCCACCGCGATCCAGACCGGGAGATCACCCACCGGGCGGGGATGCACGCTGCGTCCATCGACTGCGGGCGTGTGACGGCCTTTCCGCCAGTGCAGTTCCGTTCCCTGGCGTATCGCCAGCAGCATATCCAGTTTCTCGGTGAACAGGCCCTCGTAGTCGCGCAGGTCATACCCGAAAAGGGGGAATGATTCGATGAAGGACCCACGCCCCACCATCACTTCAGCCCTCCCTTCGCTCAAGAGGTCGAGCGTGGCATACTGCTGGAACACGCGAACGGGGTCCTCGCTGCTGAGCACGGTGACGGCACTGCCCAGGCGGATGCGCTTGGTGCGTGCGGCGATCGCCGCGAGAAGCACGGCCGGTGCGCTAGCGATGAAATCCTCACGGTGGTGCTCGCCGATGGCGAACACGTCCAGGCCGAGCCGGTCGGCCAGTTCGGCCTCCTCCAACAGTTCCCGGTGACGTTGCACGGCCGGGATGCGCTCGCCCGTAACGGGATCGGGCGTGTGGTCCACGAAGGTGTATATGCCGAACTCCATGCCGGTGCAAAGATGGGCGGCAGATGGCCTGAGCGCGTTCCGGCGGCCCCTTCGCCAGCCTGGCGCAAGGCGCTGCGGTGCCTCACGCATCGGGCGCCATCCGCATTTCACGTGCGTCCGCCTGCGTGTCCCTCCGGGATCTACTCCTTCAGGACGCGGATGGACTTTTCAGCGCCCATGCCGGATACACGGAGCAGGTAGATCCCCGGCTCCACATTCCCAACGGGCATCCGCACGGCAGCCTGCCCGAGCTCGGTGGGGAAAAGGCCACTTTCGACTAGCCTGCCACAGCCATCGAAAAGCTGAAGCAGGAGGGAAGTACCATCCCCGGCCGGGATGAGGAGGGTTGCCACATCTCCAACCGGGTTGGGCGCAAGTGTGGCATGATCCAAGGAATGTCCCATGTCCACCGCATCGATGTCCGAGCGCGTCCAGCCCCCGAACCGGTCCGTCTGACGGATGCGGTAGTACGACGTGCCGGGCAGTGGGGTCTGATCCGTGAACGTGTAATGGCGCTCGGAAACCGAGCTCCCCGCCCCGGGTAGGTTACCGATGTCCTCGAAGTCCCGCGCATCGGAGGACCGTTCCACGGTGAAGTGGTCGTTGTCCTGCTCGGAGGCCGTCGCCCAGAGCACCTCCACCGTGCCATCCGGCATGCCCATCGCGTCAACGGCAAGCCACATCACGGGCAACGGGGTTGTGGCCCCTACGAAATAGGGGCAATGCCGCGTATGCGTGCAATTCGCAGGGACCGTGAACGTATAGCAGAACACGTAGCTGTTCCCCACGGTCAGTCCTGTGAAGATCAAGCTGTTGATCAGGCCGGTCTGCAGCACGCCACATCCCGCTGCGCTGTAGAGGATCCAGCTGAAGTTGGTTACGTTCCCGGTCCCACAGTCCGAAGTGATGATGACATTGAAATCAACGATGGTGGCCGTGGCGGTGAAGGTGTTGCAGAAGGTATAGGCCTGGCCGGGTTGAAGTGGAGGACCGAAATTGTCGGTGGTGCAGTCCGCCACCACTTGGGGGATGGTCGGGGTCACGGCATAACCCAGTGCGGCCCCACATGGTGTGCTGCACACGTTGCATGGCGGGTCCGGAATGCCAACCTCAATGCAGTATTCCGCGGATCCATTGTTTCCGCAAGGGCCGCCAGGGGGGTAGCAGACCTGCACGTAATAGAGTCCGCCGATCGTAAGGCCGTTCAGGATGTGCGCATCGTCCAGCGGCGCCCCTGCCACGCAGGATACCTGGGTAAGGCCGGCGCAGGGCCCCGTTGCCCGGTAGACGTTGGAACTGATGTTGCACCCATCAGTGGCCGTCACATCGATGTTGACGTACATGCTGGCCGCCGTCGCTGTGAACCTATACCAGGAGCACTGGGAGCCGGCGAAAAGGCAGGTGCTGGCGGATTGCGCCCCCCCCTGGCAGGTGGTTCCGGTCACACAAGCCGCGTTGACCGTTAGCAGCGAAGCATTCGCACAACTGCCGTTTGCGGTCGGCGGTGTGCAGCCCGGCTGCGCGTAAAGCCGGCCTGTCAGGATGGTTGACAGGATGAGAGACGCGGCGCAGAGCACCGGTGCAAACCGCATTTCACGAATTTAGGCCGTCCTGAAGGATCTGTCGATCACCGTGATCGGATGCGAACGGCACGTCCACCCATCCAGGCCATGGGCAGGTAAGCCGCGCCCAGGTCGAGCACCAGGAACCAGGTCGGGGCCGGGATCATGAACGCGGCGGCGATCCCGCCCAGCAGGTGTATGCAGCCCACGCTCATCGCCAGCTTGAGGTGGTGGGATGCGGCCAGCCTCGCGGCCATGTGGGCGCCGATGAGCGAGGGTAGGGCGTGGGCCAGGAAAGGGGGGAGGTAGTGGCGGCTATCCAATAGGTGATAGGTGGCGGTGTCGCCCGGATCGAAACCTGGCGGCGGTGGCAGGAGCACCATCAAGCCCTCCAGGATGCCAGCGTTGAGCAGCATGCACATGGTGGTGCCGGCCAGCACGGCCAGTACGTTCCGGGCGATGCGTCGGACCGGTGGGGTGGATGCATCGATGTGCATGCGTGGGTGGGGCCTGTTGGCTGACCGCCAGCGGACAAAATAGCACCGGTCAGGGCATTCACGCTACTTTGTCCGCCCTATCGTCCGTCCATGTCTGACAGCCATCCCTGCCCCGAGTGCCGGTCCGCCATCACCTATCCGACCGGAACATCGTGGATGTGCGGTGGATGTGGTCACGAATGGCATCCCGAAGATGTCGCTGCAGCGGGCGCGGATCCCGTGGTGCGGGACGCGAACGGCAACGTGCTGAAGGACGGTGATGACGTGGTGGTGATCAAGGACCTCCCGGTGAAGGGCATGCCCAAGCCGGTGAAGGCGGGGACCAAGGTGAAGGGCATACGGCTCGCGGAGGGTGGCGGCCATGCCGGGCACGATATAGACTGCCGGATCGAGGGCTTTGGCGCCATGGGCCTCAAGAGCATTTATGTGCGTAAGGCCTGAAGGGTCGCCGGGCTCGTGCTCTGGCCCATTTGGCACCGATCGTCGGGCGGTGCAGTGAATAACCGACCTTTGCACCATCAATGCCCCGGTGGTCTTGCCGGGGATCAACATGCCCGCCATACGGTC
>CAZUNW010000088.1:7737-9769 GCA_964621425.1 uncultured Chryseobacterium sp.
CGCATTACCAGCAAGTACATGGCAAGTGGTACAGTGAAGTTCTTCAACACGGAGAAAGGGTTCGGTTTCATTACCCCGGACGAGGGAGGCAAGGACCTGTTCGTGCACAAGACCGGGACGCGAGAGCCCATCCGCGAGGGTGACAAGGTCACTTTTGAGGTGGAGCAGAGCCCCAAGGGCCCCAACGCGGTGAACGTGACCCGTGCCTGAGGCATCCCCTCACCAGAGCGAAGCGAAGCCCCGGCCAAGGCCGGGGCTTCGTCATTCCTGGGATGCTGGACCGATCAGCCGGCCCATGACCCACGGATCAGGCGTTTACCGCAACGCCCGCTCGAAGAACCAGTAGTGAAAGCGCACGAGTGCCGTGGGCGGCTCCCAGTCCACCATGGTGTAACGCCCGCCGAAGAAGCGGGGACAGCACACTGGCACCGTAAAGCGTTTCTCGGGCGGTTCCTTCAGGAAGGTCGTGAGATCGGTGCCGTTGCCGCGTCCAAGCCAGGTGCCGCCCTCGCAGGTCAACTCCCACACCAGGCGGTATTCGCGTGGATCGGGCACCGGGCTGATGTCCAGCGTGGTCCTCGTCATGGCCGCGCCGAATTGGGCGAACGACGCGCTGTCTGCGGGGCTCTGTTGCATACGGCCCGCGAAGCGCTGGAACAGGTGCATGGGATCATCCGCATGCTATTGGGCCACGGCGGGTAGGTTGGGGGCGAGCAGAAGCAGCGCAAGGAGGTGGCGAAGCAGGCGCATCACCGGGGCGGTACACTGCACGGGGGGAGGGGTTCGATGAGGCACCTGGTGCGTTCCGATGGACCGCGAGGGACGTCCATTCCCGTCCAGGGTGGTCTTCACGGGCCGGTGCAGAATTCGGGCAAGGGGACCGGTTCAACCGGTGAACGTGCATTCCGCGTGAGCGAGCGCAGCGGGTAGCCCGGAGCCGACGAAGGAGGCGAGGACTACGAGCGGAGAGCGCGACCCGGCTGCTCCCGAGTGCAGCCCTGCGCAGCGAAGGGACGAGCCGGGGCACGCCCTAGCTTACGTCTGCAACCCCCCCATGTTGAACTCCCGCGTCGCCGGGCTCTGGCTCGCCGCTTCGATCCCCATGCTGATCCAGGTGCGCGTATCCAATGGATCGATGATCGCATCGAGCCACAGCCGTGCTGCCGCATAATACGGGCTCATGCTCTCCTCGTATTTCGCGCGGATCTTGCCAAGGATCTCGGCCTCGCGCTCCTTGGTGATCTCCTCGCCGCGGCCTTTGAGGGCGGCCACTTCGATCTGCAATAGCACCTTGGCGGCCTGGTCGCCGCCCATCACAGCCACCTGCGCGCTGGGCCAGCCCACGATGAGGCGCGGGTCGTAGGCCTTGCCGCACATGGCGTAGTTGCCGGCGCCGTAGCTGTTGCCCACGATCACGGTGAACTTGGGCACCACGCTGTTGCTCACGGCGTTCACCAGCTTGGCGCCGTCCTTGATGATGCCGCCGTGCTCGCTGCGGCTGCCCACCATGAAGCCGGTGATGTTCTGCAGGAAGACCAGCGGGATGTTCTTCTGATTGCAGTTGGCGATGAATCGCGTGGCCTTGTCGGCGCTGTCGCTGTAGATGACGCCGCCGAACTGCATCTCGCCCTTCTTGCTCTTCACCACCTTGCGCTGGTTGGCCACGATGCCCACGGCCCAACCGTCGATGCGGGCGTAGGCGGTGAGGATGCTCTGGCCGTAGCCTTCCTTGTATTCGGTGTAGTCGCTGTCGTCCACCAGCCGCGCGATCACCTCGCGCATGTCGTAGGGTTTGGCACGCTCACTGGGCAGGATGCCGTAGAGCTCCTTCGGGTCGGCCTTGGGCGGCGCGGGTTTCTCGCGGCTGAAGCCCGCATCCTTCGGCTTGCCCAACTTGTCCATGATGGCGCGGATCTTCTTCAGGCAATCCGCATCGTCCTTGCATTTGTAGTCGGTCACCCCGCTGATCTCGCTGTGCGTGGTGGCGCCGCCGAGGGTCTCGTTGTCGATGTCCTCGCCAATGGCGGCCTTC
>CAZUNW010000089.1:0-9571 GCA_964621425.1 uncultured Chryseobacterium sp.
GCAAGTGGTCGCTGGTTCGAATCCAGTCACCCCGACCACACAGGAGCCCGCGGCTGATGCTGCGGGCTCCGCGCATTCAGGGGCCTTCCATGCGCCGACGGTACATTTGGGGCCATCCCACCGACCATGTCCGTATCTGCTCACCTGGCCACGGCAGCGCTGGCCTGCCTGTTCTGTGCATGTTCCACCGGTCCAGCCGCGGATGGTGGAGCGTACACGGACCCCACGGACAGCATCCCCCCCGCCATGGACATCCACAGCGCCGCTCGGCCCCAGGAGGCCGTGATCACCCACCTGGACCTCGACATCGCCGTAGACATGGATGCCCGGCGGATATCCGGCACGGCGGCATACACGCTGGCCCGCGGACATGGCGACCGGGTTGTGCTGGACACGGACGGGCTGCGGATCGATTCGGTTACGGACGGCCGTGGCCGGCCGCTCGGGTTCCGGCTCGGTGAGGCCGGACAGCTTGGTGCTGCACTGGAGGTGACGCTGCCAGCCGGTGTGGATAGCATCCGTATCGCTTACGCCACGGGCCCGGATGCCCGCGCCCTGCAGTGGCTGGCCCCGGCCCAGACCCAGGGTGGCAGCAAGCCCTTCCTCTTCACGCAGGGACAGGCCATCCTGACCCGCAGCTGGATCCCGGTGCAGGACGGTCCCGGGGTGCGCTTCACCTATGCGGCCACGGTGCAGGTGCCGGCTGGCCTCATGGCGGTGATGAGCGCGTCCAACCCGCAGATCCCTTCACCCGATGGGCGGTATACGTTCCGCATGGACCAGCCTATCCCCGCCTACCTGATGGCGCTCGCGGTGGGGGACATCGTGTTCAAGCCTGTGGGCGCGCGTACGGGTGTTTACGCTGAACCCGCGCTGGTGGACAAGGCCGCATGGGAGTTCGCCGACATGGAGGGCATGCTGGCGGCCGCCGAGGCGCTCTATGGGCCCTACCGCTCGGAGCGGTATGATGTGCTCGTGCTGCCGCCCAGCTTCCCCTTCGGTGGCATGGAGAACCCCCGGCTCACCTTCGCCACGCCAACCATTCTGGCGGGTGACCGCTCGCTCACCGCCCTCGTCGCACACGAGCTGGCCCACAGCTGGAGCGGGAACCTGGTGACGAACGCTACGTGGAACGACTTCTGGCTCAACGAGGGCTTCACTGTCTACTTCGAGAAGCGCATCTGCGAGCGGGTCTACGGTGCGGAATATGCAGGCATGCTCGGGCTGCTTGGCTACCAGGACCTGCAGTACACGGTGGAACGCTTCACCAGTGACGGGGCCGTGAACGACACGCGGCTGAAGCTGGACCTGGCCGGCCGCGACCCGGACGACGGCGTTTCTGACATCGCCTACGAAAAGGGATATGCCTTCCTGCGCCGGCTGGAGGAGGCCGCAGGGCGCGCGCGCTTCGATGCCTTCCTGCGCGGCTACTTCGATCGCTTCGCCTTCAGGTCCATCACCACGGAGCAGTTCCTCGCCTACCTCGATGAGCACCTCCTCCGGCCGTTCAAGCTGCAGGTGGATGTGCGCGAATGGGTTTACGGCACCGGGCTCCCCAAGGACCTGGTCGTGCCGGTGAGCGACCGGTTCACCAAGGTGGAGGCGGAGGTGGCGCTCTGGGTGGCGGGCACTCCGGCAAGCGGGCTGCGCACCGAGGAGTGGACCACCTTCGAGTGGATGCACTTTGTGCGGCATCTGCCGGACAGCATGCGGACCGGTGGCATGGCCGATTTGGATGCGGTGTTCGGCTTTACGGCATCCGGCAATGCCGAGGTACTGGCCGTGTGGCTGGAGCGTTGCATCCGCCACGGCCACGCGGCCGCGTATCCGCGTCTGGAGGAGTTCCTGGTGAGCGTGGGGCGGAGGAAGTTCGTACTGCCGCTTTACGAGGCCCTCCAGGCCACGGAGCATGGGCGCGTGATGGCGAAGGCGATCTACCGCAGGGCTCGTCCCAACTACCACTCGGTGACCGTTCGCACCGTTGACGAGTTGCTGGGCTGGCAGCCTTGAGCAGCACCGTCCACGGCGCCGGGCCGCGCACCGGTCTGCGTCAGCGTGCCAGCACCACCCGCGTGGGCGGACCATCCTCGCGGCCTGCGGACAGCAGGCTGATCAGGTAGGTGCCATCTGCGAGGCCCCCGAGGTCAAGGTCCAGGCGGCCCATCCCGTTGGCTGGTGTGGTGAGCACGGTGTGCCCGAGCGGGTCGCGCACGACCATCGTGCCCTGCGCATCCGTCCGTGCGATCCGCACCTCCACACGTCCGCTTGTGAGCGTGGGCCATGCACGGAAGGATGCGGCCACCGGCTCGTTCACACCAACGGCACAGGCCATGGGGTTGATGTTGCTCCCGGCCGGGAACGCGCTCACGAAGGTGTTCATGTCCGTCAGAGGCCAGATATCGTTATTCTTCATCAGGTTGTCCGGGCCGATCAGGCAGTAGGTCGGGTAGGCGTTCACCCCGAACGCCGCATCCACTGCGGCACATCCGCCTTCGATACCGATGGCCGGGGGATGCGCCCAGGGCCCCCCGAACGTTGCCTCGTAGGCATCCACCTCGGCGTTGCTGTCCGTGCCATCGTTCATGGCGATGCAGATGATGTCCCCGTCGTTGCAACCGTAGGTTTCATGCAGCTGGCTGAAGTACTGCGAGGTTGCCTGGCAGGGCGGGCAGGTGTCGAAGAAGAAGTCGAGCAGCACATATTTCCCCTGTGCGGTGTAGTTGTACAGGGTGTGTACGTTGCCCTCCGTGTCCGTGACGGTGAAGTCGGCCACCGTGGAACCGATGGGATAGTTGGTCGTCTGCGCGCAGAGCACGAAGGCAAGGGCGGAGCACAGGGCAGTGAGCACGGATCGTTGCATCGGGCGTGTTTTGGGTGAGTGCAAGTTAACCGGCAGCATTACGCGCGGTCCGCATGGCCCGCGGGAAGATATCAACCGAGGCAGCGCCGCAGCACCACCGGGTCGAGGGTGTGGCCGCCGGGGAACAGGTGGCGGTGCACCGTGACACCCGCTGTCTCCAGCCGCTCCGCCGCCTGTGCCCATGAGGACTCCGGCACCATCGCGTCCTGGCGTCCATGAACGAGGTCCACCGTGCATCCTTTGAACGCGGCGGCGAGCTGCTCGCGCTGGAGCTCGGGTGGCAGGCTTCCTCCCCACAGCACGGCCTGCGCTGGTCGCGAGCGGCCACGGGCGGCCCACCTGGTCACCGTGGCGACCCCTTGGGAGAAGCCCAGCACATGCAGCGGGCGTGGCGGGTCGTTCACATGGAGGTGGCCCACCAGGTCATCGAGGAAGTCCACATGGTCCGTGATCTCATGCTCACGGTCCTCACGTGTCATCCAGGTTGCCCCCACGCGCTGGTGCGCGGGATCGAGGTAGAAGCGGCTCAGGCCTTCGGGTGCCACCACGAGGTCGTCGGGTGCAAGGCCATCGAAGGCGTTCAGGAAGTAGCGTGCCAGCTGGCCGTAGCCGTGCACCACGACCCATGTGCGCCGGGCGGTGGACGGGTCGCCCAGCAGGTGGTACCGGGCTGTTCGCCTGACGCGGATGTGTTGCTCCTCCACGTCAGTAGGCGAGCAGGGCCAGCAGGGCTGCGGTCACCTTCTCCCCGCTGGGGATCATGGCGGCCTCCAGGGTGCTGTTGAGCGGGATGGCGGGCATGTCCACGGACCCGATCGTACGGACCGGTGCGTCAAGCTTGTCGAAGCACTGTGCGCCGATGCGCGCGGCCAGTGACTCTGCGAAGCTGTTTGTGAGCTGCTCCTCGGTGACGACCAGGCATCGGCCGTGGCTGCGCACGAGGTCCATCACAGTCCCATCATCCAGGGGCACCAGCGTGCGCAGGTCGACGACGGTGACGCGGCCCGCGACCGCTTTCGCCGCGGACTGCGCCCAGTATACGCCCATGCCGTAGGTGACGATCACGGCCGCTTCCCCCCGCGCTATGGCGTCCTCGTTGGCCCGGGTCACGATACGCGCCTTGCCGAACGGGACCACATAGTCCGGTGAGGGCTCCACGGTCCGTGCGTCCTCAGTGCCCTTGATCTTGCTCCAGTAGAGGCCCTTGTGCTCAAGCATCACCACGGGGTTGGGATCGTGGTAGGCCGCCTTCATCAGGCCCTTGAGGTCGGCCCCGGTGCTGGGGTACGCGACCTTGATGCCCTTGATGGTGCAAAGCACGCTCTCCACGCTACTGCTATGGTAGGGCCCCCCGCTGCCGTAAGCGCCGATGGGCACGCGGATGATGCAGCCCACGGGCCACTTGCCGACGGTGAGGTAGCAGCTGCGTGCCACTTCGGTGAAAAGCTGGTTGAGCCCGGGCCAGATATAGTCGGCGAACTGCACCTCCACGATGGGGCGCAGGCCTGCGGCGCTCATGCCGACGGTGCTGCCGATGATGAAGGCTTCCTGGATCGGGGTGTTGAACACCCGGTGGCCGCCGAAATCGCGCGCCAGCGTGGCGGCCTCGCGGAACACGCCACCCAGCCGGGCGCCCACATCCTGGCCGTAAAGGAGGCACCGCGGGTCCTCCTGCATCAGTTCGCGGATCGCGAACAGGGCGCTGTCCACCATCACGGTGGGCTCGCGGTCCTTCGGTGCGCGCTCACCCTTTTCCTCGATGATGGGCGTGGGTGCGAAGGCATGGGTGTGCAGGTCGTCCGGCGTGGGGTCCGGCGCTGCGCAGGCCCGTTCGAAATCGGCTTTCACACGTTCGATGGCCTGCTGTTCGGCGCGGTCCAGCTGCTCCGCTTTCACACCCCGGTCCAGCAGGTGTTGCCTGAAGCGGGGATGCGGGTCGCGGCTCCGGTGTTCGGCGAGGTCCTCGGCGGAGCGGTAGAACTCCATGCGCACGCCGCTGGTGTGGTGGTTCAGGAGGGGTACCCGCGCATGCACCAGGAAGGGCCGCCGTTCGCTGCGCACGGTCGCGATCACTTCCTGCAGGGTGTTGTAGCAGGCGGGCAGGTCGCTTCCATCGATGCTGCGCACTTCCAGGCCCTTGAAGCCCTTGGCGTATTCGGGCGCATCGGCTACGCGTATCTCATCGGCGCTCGCGCTGATGTCCCAGCCGTTGTCCTGCACCAGGTAGATGATGGGTAGTTTCTTGAGGACGGCCATCTGGAAGGCCTCAGCCACCTCTCCCTCGGTGATGGATGCGTCGCCCAGGGAACACACCACCACCGGGGCGTCGGTATCAGCGGCCCCGTTCAGGTCGTGGGGGATGCCTGCCTGCTCCTTGTACCACAGGCCCATGGCGATGCCGGTGGTGGGGATGGCCTGCATGCCGGTGGCGCTGCTCTGGTGCGGAATGCGTGGCATGCCAGTGCGGCGCAGGCTGGGATGGCCGTAGTAGGTGCGGCCGCCACTGAACGGATCGTCCCGCTTGGCCAGCAGCTGCAGCATCAGTTCGTACGGCTCCATGCCGATGCCCAGCAGGATGCTGTCATCCCGGTAGTAGGGCGCCACGAAGTCCTGCGCCTTCAGCTGCATGCCCAGTGCCAGCTGGATGGCCTCGTGGCCGCGGCTGGTGGCGTGCACATACTTGCTCGTCAGTCGGAAGTGCTCCTCGTAGAGCGCGGTCATGGACCTGGCCGTGCACATCAGATCCCATGCGCGCAGCAGGGTGTCCGTGGCCGGGGTGCTGGCCTTCTTCGTCATCGCCGCCTTCATCACGGCCGCAAAGTAACGCGGGCGTGGCCCACACAGGATGGCCTAGGCGGCTGGTGGGGTGGCCGGCGGCGTGCGCCTGACGCGCCGGAGCGGCACCTCGCGCTGTGCCGTGAGCACCAGGGGCACCTGCTCCACCACGGTATTGTTGGACTCCAGTCCGAAGGCGGCGCGGTCGTTCAGGCCGAGCCGTTTCAGCGAGTAGTAGGCGTCGAGGATGGCGTCCTTGCGGAAGTTGAACTCGTTCTCCACGCTCAGGATGCGCTCGGTGAGCACGTAGCACACATCGGTGTGGAAGTCCTCCTTCTTGATGCTCTCATACTTGCTGCTGAAGGACAGTTCGTGCGAGGACTCGAGGTCCTGCAGCACGCGCCGGAACAGCATGTTGATGCGCGGCTGAACGCGGAAGCCGAGGTTGAAGTCCACCCGGATCACCTTGTCGTCGATCAGTTCCTGCACCTCGTATTCCATGGTGTAGGGCGAGTCGGTGTAGTTCACGTGCACGAACCAGTAGATGTCCGCCCGTTTCACCTTGCGGGCCAGGATGGAATCGATGATGTGCTTCTCCACCTGGCGGGGATTATCGGCCTTGGTGAGGTACACAAGGTGCGTGGCATACTTGGTCACCTCCTTGTCGTCGCTCAGGCCGCGCAGTTGCTGGGCGTGGTCGGACAGGTCGAGGAAGTCCAGGTAGAGGTTGGTGATCTTGCGGCCGCGGTACCAGACGAACATCACGCCGAGCAGCGCCAGCACCGCGGCGATGAGGTAGGGACGGGAGATGATCTTCACCACGTTGGCCACGAAATTGGCCGTCTCCAGGGTGAAGAAGAGGAGCATGGCCAGGAAGACGAGGGCCACATGCCAGCGCCGGGTGTAGCGCAGATATCCGTACAGAAGCACGGTGGTCATCAGCATGGCCACCACGATGAAGAAGCCGTAGGCGGCTTCCATCTCCCCGCTGCTGCGGAAGTAGAGCATCACGCCCATGCATCCGGCCCAGAGCAGCCAGTTGACGCTGGGGATGTAGATCTGGCCCCGCACCTCGGTGGGGAACTTCACCCGCACACGGGGCCAGAAGTTCAGTGAGATGGCCTCGTTTATGAGGGTGAACGAGCCGCTGATCACGGCCTGGCAGGCCACCACGGCCGCGGCTGTGGCGATGCCCACGCCGATCAGCAGGAACCAGCCTGGCATCAGGCCATAGAACGGGTTGTCCTGGCCCAGCACCTGTCCCTCACGCTGGAGGAGCCACGCGGCCTGGCCCATGTAATTGAACACCAGCGCGGTCTTGACGAAGCCCCAGGTTGCCTGGATGTTGCGTCGTCCGCAGTGCCCCATGTCGTTGTAGAGGCCCTCGGCGCCGGTGGTGCATAGGAAGACCGCGCCCAGCAGCCAGAAGCCCTTGGGATACTCGGTGAGCAGGGCGATGGCCCAGCGCGGGTCCAGGCTCTGCAGCACCTGCGGCATGGCAGCCACCTGTATCGCACCGAGCACGAGCAGCATGCTGAACCATACCAGCATGATGGGCCCAAAGGAGAGCCCCACCACCTTGGTGCCGAAGCGCTGGAAGAAGAAGAGAAGACTGATGATGATGCACACGATGGCGATGGTCGCCCTGCCGCCGGGGGTGATCGTGCCAGCGAACGCCTTCACCCCCCCCAACCCCTCGATGGCCGATGCCACTGAGATCGGCGGGGTGAGGATGCCATCGGCCAGCAGCGTGGCCGCCCCGATCATCGTGGGGATGTAGGCCAGCCGCCCGTAGCGGCGCACCAGCGTATACAGGGAGAAGACCCCGCCCTCCCCCTTGTTGTCCGCCCGCAGGGTGATCAGGATGTACTTGACGGTGGTCTGCAGCGTCAGCGTCCAGATGATGCAGCTGAGCGAGCCCAGCACCAGCAGCTTGTCGATCGGGGTGTGCTCACCCACGATCGCCTTGAACACATAAAGCGGCGACGTGCCGATGTCGCCGAAGATGATGCCCAGCGTGACCAGCATGCCCGCCACCGTGAGGGGGTGGCCGTGTGCGGACCGGGAGGTCGGGCTCATGGTCGATGTGGCGCCCAAAGGCGGCGCGAACTTAAGGGACGCACGGCCGACCTGCGCGGCTGGTCGACCGATGGCGCCCCGGTGTCGGTAATTTCGCCGGGAAACCAACCGGAACATGGACCGCAACGCACACGAGATCGATCATCGCATCGTCGGCGACGACATGCAATGCGTGGAGATCACGCTCGACCCCCAGGAGACCGTCATCGCCGAGGCGGGAAGCCTGATGATGATGGACGACGGCATCCAGATGCAGACCATCTTCGGCGATGGCAACGGCCAGGAGCAGGGCTTCATGAGCAAGCTCTGGGGGGCGGGCAAGCGCATCCTGACGGGGGAGAGCCTCTTCATGACGGCATACACCAACCAGGCCCAGGTGCGCAGGACCGTTTGGTTCGCCGCCGCCTATCCGGGGAAGATCATGCCCATGGACCTGCGGGAGCATGGACAGCGGCTGGTCTGCCAGAAGGATTCCTTCCTCTGCGCGGCCAAGGGGGTCACCATTGGCATTGAGTTCCAGCGCAAGCTTGGCGCCGGCCTGTTCGGCGGCGAGGGCTTCATCATGCAGAAGCTGGAGGGAGACGGGCAGGTATATATCCATGCCGGGGGCACGGTGGTGGAGCGCCAGCTCGCCCCGGGTGAGTTGCTGCGCGTGGACACCGGCTGCCTGGTGGCCATGACCCACGGCATCGATTACGACATCCAGTTCGTGGGCGGCATCAAGAACACGCTGTTCGGTGGCGAGGGCCTCTTCTTCGTCACGCTGCGTGGTCCGGGTCATGTGTGGCTGCAGAGCCTGCCCTTCAGCCGCCTGGCCGACAACATCGTGGCGGCCGCGCCGCGCGCCGGAGGCAGCCGACGGGAGGAAGGCTCCATACTGGGTGGACTCGGCGGCCTGCTCGACGGCGACAACTGAGCGGAGCGCGGCGCCGGGGTGGTCGCGGGTGGATACCGCGGCCACCCCGGTGCCTTATTCCTGGGCGGGTCGCTGCCGGCCGCGGTCCAGGGCGTTAAGAACGCTCTCCACCGCGGACAGCAGAAGGCTGAAGCCCAGCGCCCACCAGAAGCTGTCCACCACGAAGCCGGGCACCAGCTCGGCGGCGAGCAGCACCACGCAGGCATTGATCACCAGCAGGAACAGCCCAAGGGTGAGCATGGTGACCGGCAGGGTGAAGAGGATCAGCAAGGGCTTCAGAATGGCGTTGAGCAGGCCGAGCACCGCGGCGGTGAGGAGTGCGGTGAGAACGCCGTTCGTCTCGCCCAGGTCACCCAGGGAAACGCCCGACAGGAGCAGGTCGCAGATCAGTACGGCGATGGTGCTGATGATGAGGCGTACGAGCGCGTTCATGGTCGAAATGTAAACCGGCCTTCAGGTCCCCTCCGCTCCGAAGGCCCGGTCGAGGTCGCGCCTGTCGCGCTTGGTGGGCCTTCCCTCGCCGGCGTCGCGTTCCCCACTGCGCAGGGTACGGGCAAGCACCTGCTTCTGCAGGTCCTCCCAGGGGGTTTCGTCCACCAGATGCCGGGCGACGAGACCGGCCGCCATGCGGCTGCCGGGAATGGCGATGACGCGGAATACACGCCAGATGGGCGGCTGCCGCACGGCGATGCGGTCGTTTGGGCGCACCTCGGAGGCGGGCTTGGCCTCGCGGTCGTTCAGGCGTACACGGCCGCGCTGGCAGGCCTCGGTGGCCAGGCTGCGGCTCTTGTGCAGCCGCACGCACCACAGGAACTTGTCGATGCGCACGTTCAAAAGGGGCGGCCCGCCTTCCCGCTTGGGCGCGGTGGGCGGGCCGCTTCAGTGACCCCGGCAGGACTCGAACCTGCAACCAACAGAACCGGAATCTGTCATTCTATCCA
>CAZUNW010000090.1:0-7023 GCA_964621425.1 uncultured Chryseobacterium sp.
GAACCAGCCGAAGTGGCGGTCGAACCAGGTCTCGAAGCGGATCAGGGACTGGAGCAGGGCGTGAAGCATGTGGAGGGGTCTCGTCAGGTGGAACGACAAAGGGCGGTGGAACATTGTTCGCAGGGCCGCGTCGCGTCCTACGTGATCAACCGCCTCAAGGTTCCACCTCCACCCAAACGAAGACCGTGCCGTCCTGCATAGGCCACTGGCCGTGCCGTGAGGCGGTGGCGCCTGCGCGCAGGAACGCCTCCAATGCCGGCATGTCAGCAGGAGCTTGGCCACCTGCAATGGCGGCACCGATGCGCACGGCGTCCGCTGCGTCCCAGGTGGAACCCAGCAGGACGCTCCAGCCATGTCCGCCCCGGCGTTGCACACAGAGCAGTGCCGCTCCGCGGCGCATCGCGGAGGTGGCCTCCAGCAGTTGTGCGGCCTGTGCCAGGCGGATAAGCAACCGCTCACCGAGCGGACCGGACTCCTGCGCAAGGCCGAGCAGCGCCGCGGTCAGCGCCGGATCGGCCTCACCGCACATCGCCGCAAGCACTCCGGAACGCTGCTGCAGGTCACACACACCGTTCACCTGCCCGGCTTGAAGTGGGGCGGCATCGCCCAGCAGCACCTGCAGGGTGAAGCGGTGAAGGCCTTCGTCGGAGGCCACCATGTCGTGCACCAGGTCACGCCCGCTGCGCCGGGTCATCTCGATCAAGCCGAGACCGGCACCTCCCTTGGCTGTGGTGGCGTTGGACTGGAGGCCCTGCAGGAACAGCGCCTTGAGCTCGTCGGCGGTGCGCCCCTGGACACCGGCCAGAGCGGATCGGAGGGGAGGCAGGTCCTGCACCGCGACCGGGTTGCGGGTGATCACCTGCTGGCCCGAAGGGCCGGAAAGGAACAGGAAGGTACTGAACGCCTCCGGGCCGCGGACGGGCGGACGGTGACGGATGATGTTCTGGAAGGCCTCCACCAAGACGAACGCAAGACGGGCCTTCACGGCCTTCGACAAGCCCTGCCGCTCGGAAACCGCCTCGGCAAGCTCGATCAGGCGCGCGGTCTGTGCGTCGCGGAAGGGGTCGCCCAGGAGGAGGGCGTACGTGCCGACTGACAGCGCCCGGTACAGGCTGAACGCGTGGGGGACCTCCATCGGGCGGTGCCACCAAAGATAGAAGGGGCCGCGATCGCGGAAAGGACGGGCGGGTAACTTGCACCTCCATGCGGACGGTCGAGCGTGACGAGGTGCTGGAACAGGCGCGCCTGCATGTGCGGCGCCATTTCAGCAAGCACATCGGGCGTTCATTCAGCTTCCACGATCTGGAGCACACGCTCACCGTTACGCGCACAGCCCTGGAGATCGGGCGTGCGCACCGCCTGGGCGTGGCCGAACTCTGGACGCTGGAGCTCGCCGCCCTGTTCCACGACACCGGCTATGCGCGCTCCTACAGGGGCCACGAACGGGACAGCGCACGGCTCGCCGCCGCCTTCCTGAAGGGACAGGCGGTACCGGCCACCACCATCCGGCGGATCGAGTCGCTCATCGGGGCCACCCGCCTGGAGGCACGGCCGCGCAGCCTGCTGCAACGCATCCTACGCGATGCCGACAGCTCCAAGGCCGGCCAGGCGGACTTCGAGGAACGCAGCGAACGCCTCAAGCAGGAACTGGAGGCCGTGCAGGGCCGCGCGATCAAGCGGGCCGATTGGGCGAGGGCCAATCTGGCCTACCTGGAGGCGCACCGCTTCCACACAGGCTACGCCGAAAGGCGCTTCGGCGCGCAAAAGCGCATGAACCTGGCGCTGGCGCGCGAACGCATGGAACGGGGCAGCCTGCCCGCACCGCGCGTGCAGGACGATCCCTTCTTCGACCGGGACCTGAGTTGGCTTGCCTTCAACGACCGGGTGCTGCAGGAGGCCAGCGACCCGCGCGTGCCGCTGCTGGAGCGCATCAAGTTCCTGGCCATCTACAGCAGCAACCTGGACGAGTTCTACCGCGTGCGGGTGGCCTCATTGCGCTCGCTGGCCAAGCTGGGCAAGCGCGACCGTACGGCGCTCGGCGTGGCACCACAGACGCTGATCGGGCGCATCAACCGCACCGCCCTCCGCCAGCAGAAGAAGTTCGGGCGGCTCTACCGCCGCACCCTGCTGCCTGCACTTGCAGGCCATGGCATACGCATCCTTCGCGAGGAGCAGCTGGACAAGCGGCAACGCGCGTTCGCCGAGGGGATCTTCACCCGCGACGTGGTGCCCCAGATGCAAACGGCCGCCGTGCGGGATGGCAACGCGGTTTTCATCGAGGACCGCCGCCTCTACCTGGTCTGCCGCCTGCGCCCAACGGGCAAGGGCAAGCGGCGTGAACGGCTCGTGCTGGTCAATGTGCCCAGCACCACCATCGGGCGTTTCATCGCGCTACCCGGACGCAGGGGCGGCACGGCCATCACCTTCCTGGACGATGTGATGCGCATCGGCCTGCGCACCCATTTCGAAGGGCACGAAGTGGTGGACAGCTACGCGATCAAGCTGAGCCGGGACGCCGAACTGTACCTGGAGGAGGAGTTCGGCGGACGCGTGGTGGACAAGGTGAGGCACAGCCTGCGCAAGCGCTCCACCGGGGTGCCGAGCCGGTTCCTTTACGACGAACGCATGCCCGCCAATGTGCGCAAGGTGCTGCAGGCCATGCTGGGATTGAAGGGCCCCGACATGGTGGCCGGCGGCCGCTACCACAACTTCAGCGACCTGATGGGCCTGCCGGTGGCCGGACACACCGACCTGCGCGACACCCAGCGTCCGCCCCTGCCCCGCCCCGGCACGGCGGCGCGGCAGGACCTGTTCGATGCCATTGGCCGGCAGGACCTGCTGCTCCACTTTCCCTACCACGATTTCGGCGTGGTGGTCGACTGGCTGCGCCAGGCGGCCGTGGACCCCGGCGTGCGAAGCATCGCCATAACGCTCTACCGCGTGGCCGACCGCTCGCAGGTGTGCGAGGCCCTGCTCGAGGCGCTGCGCAGGGGCAAGCACGTCACCGTGTTCGTGGAGGTGCA
Source organism: uncultured Chryseobacterium sp. (assembly GCA_964621425.1). Lineage (GTDB taxonomy): Bacteria > Bacteroidota > Bacteroidia > Flavobacteriales_F > PHOS-HE28 > PHOS-HE28. Next base: position 3,024 of record CAZUNW010000090.1, read on the forward strand.
GGCCCGCTTCGACGAGGGCACCAACCTGCACTGGGGCGAGCAACTGGAAAAGGCCGGCGCACGCATCCTGTACAGCTACGAGGGCCTCAAGGTGCACGCCAAGATCGCCCTCGTGGAGCGGCGTGAGGGTCGCACCACCCGCCGCTATGCCTACCTGGGCACGGGCAATTTCCACGAACGCACCGCCCGGCTCTATGCCGATTGCGGCCTGCTGACCGCCGATGCCGAGCTGTGCCGCGAGGTGGGCGAGGTCTTCCGGCACCTGGCGGACCGCCGGCACACCCCGGTGCTGCGCCACCTGCTGATGGCCCCCAGCAGCCTCCGCAGCGGTGTGGAGGCCCTCATCGACCGCGAGATCGAACAGGCCCGCGCAGGCAAGCCCTCCGGCATCCTGCTGAAGCTGAACAGCCTGGAGGACAGGGCCATGATCCGCAAGCTCTATGACGCCTCGCGGGCGGGCGTACCCGTGCGGCTCATTGTACGCGGCATCTGCTGCCTGGTGCCCGGCGTGCGCGGGTGCAGCGCCACCATCGAGGCCATCAGCATCGTGGACCGGTACCTGGAGCACACCCGGGCCTACGTGTTCCATGCACAGGGGCGCAGGCTGGTCTACCTCGCCAGCGCCGACCTCATGGAGCGCAACCTGGACCGGCGCGTGGAGGTGGCCTTCCCGGTACGCGACCCCGCTGCACGCACGGAACTGCTGCAAGCGCTTGAGCTGCAATGGTCGGACACCGAAAAGGCGCGTGTGGTGGACGCCCGGCAGGAGAACCGCTACCGGAAGGGCCAGCGCGGCAGGCCCGGAGTGCGGTCGCAGGAGGACATGCGCAGGCTGCTGCAAGCGGCGGCACGGCGGAGCAGGGGGCGTTGACGGCCTATCCCGGCAGGCGGGAGGGCAGCACCAGCATCGGCGTACGCACCCGGCGCATCACCTGTTCGGCCCGGCTGCCCCATAGCGCATCGCCCAGGCTGTCGTGCCCCTCGGTGGCCATCGCCACCGCATCAACGGCAAGCGCATCGGCGGCCTGCACGACGGCATCGGCCACATCGCCATCGGCGTGGTGATGGACGAAGGTGGCGCGTGAGCCCATGCGGTCCTTGAGGTCAGCGAGCAGGGCACCATCGCCCACCGTGAGCGTATGGACCTCCACCTCCCCCACCCCCAGGCGCTGCAGCAGGTCGCTGGCGCCGGTAACGGCCATGCGGGCCAGGGCGGGAGGGCCCAAGGGCAGGAGCAGCCGATGCAGGGCCACCCGCCCCTTGTCGGGCAGCACGAAGCCGGGTACACCGGCCGGGATCACCACGGAGGCCACGCGGGCCTTGCGCACCAGCGCCTCGGCCACGGAACCCTTCACCAGCCGCTCGGCCCCCTGCCGCTGGCCGGTGCCCATCACCAGCCACTGGGCCGGATGCTTGATCAGGTGGTGAAGGCAGGCGTCCACCGGGTCGCCCTGGTTGCTGATCACTTTGCGCACCGCGAGCCGCAAGGCGGCCAGACCCTCCTCATCCTCCTCGTGGCGCAGCAGGCCCCAGTCCACCAGCGCCTCCCGCACCCCGGGCAGGTCGCTGCGGTGGGCATCGCCGTCGGTGACGTGGAGGATGGTGAGCCGCCCGGGCGGGGCCAGGGACAAGCGGAGGGCGTGACGGAAAGCGGTGGCACCGGCCTCGGTGAGGTCGGTGGGGTGGAACACATGCGTCATGCGAACGGGGACATTCCCGGCGGGTGATACGCAGGATGCACAAGAACGTTGCCGATCTTTTATCTTTGCCTCCCCTCTCGCAGGGAGGGTTTGAACGATTGGGGAATTAGCTCAGCTGGCCAGAGCGCTTGCATGGCATGCAAGAGGTCACCGGTTCGACTCCGGTATTCTCCACCCGCGAAGGCGGTCCGCACAGGGCCGCCTTCTGCATTCCGGGGCGTTACGGCAACTGGATCTGCTCCCTCGCGCTTTAACGCTTATCCTGCTGCATCAACTGCCCGCCACGTGCGACCTGAACGCCACCCGATATCAACAGGGCAGAGCTGACCACGGCCGATCCGGCGGCCAGGTAAAGTGGAGTGGAGACTTCCCCGCCCGGGATGCTGGCCAGTACCAAGGCAACGGCCGAACCCAACATCCCCAGGACCGCACCCGTGGCAATGGCCCGCCCGCCCCGCTCAAAGTATGTGCCGGGACGATCCTCCAAAACACCCGTTTCCTGACTGGTACCAGGGGCGACCTGCTTGCTGAGCACTTCATCCACAGCACAACCCGCGCTGCGTCGCAGGCCAAGCTGGGACTCACGGTCATTCAGCGGCATGACCATCGGGCCGCTTGCGGCATGGATGGTGATGGTGTCCACAAGCATGGAACGAAGCAGGCCCAAGTCATCCATTGTAAGTGCAAAGCCTTCATCCCCCGCCGAAGGAAGGACCAGTTTGCGTTCTGTAAGGGCAAGCGTAATGCTATCACCCGTGGCCGGCAGGACCAAAAACGCCGAACCCATGGTCCGCGTGAACAGGACATATGTGCGCGCGGAAGCACCCACGATGATCTGCTGCAGCACCTCGACACGCTCCGGTGAACGCTTCGAGAACGCGCATTGCGCGAGTGATACAAAAGGAAGCCCAAGGCAGAGGACGCTGGCGAACACTCTCATTAACACGAACATACGCACACCTATAATAGATTGATTGGAATAAATAGAAATACATACCGTTCCCCTTACGGCAACTGTGCATTGCGCACCGCCGTGGGCACCGACCCACCGATGTTCTGCAGGATCCGGTCACGGTCGTTGCCGCTGCCCGTGTACTTCACAGCGCCATCCAGCGTGCAGTCCTCCCGCCAATAGCCCAATACCACGTTCGTGGGTACCGTACCTCCGATGCGCGTGAGGATCGGATCACGGTCGTTGCCGCTGCCCGTGTACTTCACCTGCCCATTGAACGTCACATCGCCCGCCCAAAGCGCCATGCGCCCGCTGACCTCCTTGCGCGCATTGCTGCCAAAGGTGGACGTCAACGGCGATGACAGGTCCAGCGTGGTCGGCAGTGTGTCGAGGGAGACCGGCTGGGCGGTCATTGCGGCAAGGTGGTTCCGGTGCCGCAGGGCCACGTGGTAATCACCCGGGACGGCCACCAAGGTCGGTGCGGATGATCCATCCAGCGCCACCACATCACCATCACGCTGCAGCAGCGCGGCACACGACGATAGGATCACGGCGGGATCGCTCGCCTGGCGCAGTTCCACCAGTACCCAGTCCACGACCGCATCGCTGCCACTGGCCACAAGGACCGCTGGATCGATCGACGCGCCCCCACCGCCTCCCGGATAGGCATAACCCAGCGCTGAGTAGGGCTCGGAAAGGGGGATAAGACCCCGGGTACGCAGGCTATCATGCATCAGCGCGGTCACGGCCGAGTAGGGGCCCTCCAGCAAGAGCAGCGGGGCCAGCATGATCGGCTGGGTGTTCTCCTCCACCTGCACAACCGTACGGAACACATTCGACCAGTCTCCCTGAGCATCGCGCATGCGCACGCCCAAAACGTGGGGTCCGGTGGACAGCCCCCCCGACCAAAGCGAGGGTACCACGGTCTCCAGCGCCTCACCGAACGCACCATCAAAAGCCAAAGCAGGGGTACCCAGACCCAGACCCGGATCCACATCCCAGAAGAGCTCTGCGGCCTGCACTCCCCGGGCTGTGGCCGTCACGACCGCACTGGAGTGCATGGTGGTGCGGAACACGCCTCCCCAATCACCCGCAGCGTCGCGCACACGCACCCCGAGCGTATGGGCGCCCGCCGGCAACCCCGGCAACGCCGCGCCCATGGCCACCTCCAACGCCTCATCGAAGCCGCCATCAAAGGCCAGCAGGGGCGTGCCACTCCCTTCGCCGGGATCGGAGTCAATGAAGCATTCCGCAGCCTGCACGAACCGGGGTGTGGCCGTCACGACCGCACTCGAGTGCATGGTGGTGCGGAACACGCCTCCCCAATCACCCGCAGCGTCGCGCACAC
>CAZUNW010000090.1:7123-9533 GCA_964621425.1 uncultured Chryseobacterium sp.
TCGAAGCCGCCATCAAAGGCCAGCAGGGGCGTGCCACTCCCTTCGCCGGGATCGGCGTCAATGAAGCATTCCGCAGCCTGCACATGCACCGGACGGGCCGCCGGGACTGCAGCTACCTGCACGACGGTGGAAAACACCGGGCCCCAGTTGCCTCCGGCATCCTTTACCCGCACACCAAGGCGGTGCGGACCGGATGCAAGCGGAGCGAGACCCGACGCCACGGCCGATTCCAATACCTCGTCAAAGGTGCCATCGACCGCCACCAAGGCCTGCCCGGCACCCACCCCGGGATCGTTCCCGATGAAAAACTCACCCTGCTGCACCTGCTGGGCGAGGGCAACACCGGGGAATGAGAGCACCGCCGCATGAACCACGCAGCGCGCACCCCTGACCAGCGCCACGATCCGGGCGGTCATCGGTCGAACGACTCGGCGGAAATGGAGAAGGGCGCACCCTGGATCACCTGCCGCGGGGCATCCACCAGAAAGGTCATGGCCGCGCCGGGCGCATCATCGAAGTTATCCCGGCTCCAGCTGCCGCCGTAGCACCCTTGGTCATTCCGGGAAAGGTCGAGGTCCAGGAACGCATTGCCTGGATGGCCGCCGTTGACAGCGGCCGCATCCGTCACGGCACCGGTTGATGGGTTCACAAATGAAGCGCTGCCTAATGACGTATTGAATGCGGCCGTCACCCCTGCGCCAGAAATGACGAGGGGAGTGTTCGGTCCAGGAACGATGTAGTTGTTCAGAATACTCACCGGCGAGGTGTTCGCGCCCAACCCACATGAAATAACAAGGGCGGGAAATAAGATAGTAGGGGTTCTCAAGGTGTTGTTCTCAACGGTGGAGCCCTCCGTCAGGGTTGCCGTGGCACTGATCTGGATCGAACCGGAAACCACGAAGTTGTTGCGGACGTGGAAGACGTTCGATGTGTTAAGGGTGATGCCATTTGCGATGTTCCCCACCACCAGGGTTCGCTCCGAGGACGTATTGTCCCCGGAAATGGTGATGGCGGAAAGGGTGGTACAGCCGATCACGCGGCCCAGCTTAATGGTCACGGACCCGTTGACATTGCAGCCTGCGAGCGTCACATGGTAGTTGGCCAGATTTGCTGCGATCGAACCGACGGTGCACCCCAGGATGGATATCCGGCAAAGTCCGCCGCTGGGCGCTGCCGCTGCAGAGACGCCCCCCGCGATGGAGGCTCCGCTGACCACCACCTCGATCGCCGGCGCAGCGGGCGCCAGGGTTACGCCTCCCTGCAGGGAAAAGGTCCCTCCTTCCGCGTTCGCGAGCAGGGTGACGCTCTTGGTGATGGTGATGGTCTCCACGAAGGTCTCCGGCGTGATGAGTATCCGGTCACCGGCATTGGCCGCAGTGAGGGCTGCCCCGATGGTGGTGAACACCCCCGGCCCACCCGCACTGGACACCAAGACATCCGCCGCCTTGAGCGGGAGAGGTACCAGGGTGACGAGGGAGGCGGCTGCGAACAGGCCGCCGAGGGTGGTAATGCGAAGGAACATGGCCTTGGTGTTTGTTGCAAAATAGGTGAAAGAAGGGGCCGGCACAAGGCCGCCCGGCGGCGCGCACTCCCCTTACGGCAACTGCGCGTTGCGCACCGCCGTGGGCACCGACCCCCCGATGTTCTGCAGGATCCGGTCACGGTCGTTGCCGCTGCCCGTGTACTTCACAGCGCCATCCAGCGTGCAGTCCTCCCGCCAATAGCCCAATACCACGTTCGTGGGTACCGTACCTCCGATGCGCGTGAGGATCGGATCACGGTCGTTGCCGCTGCCCGTGTACTTCACCTGCCCATTGAACGTCACGTCGCCCGCCCAAAGCGCCTGCGTCGGAAAGGTCCCCGTGATCGCCTTGCGGGCGTTGCTGCCGTAGGTCGAAGTCGCGGACAGCGACAGGTCCAGCGGAGTGCTGGAAAGACCGAGGGCCAAGGCACTTCCCGTCATGACGCCCAGGTGGTTGCGGTGCCTCAATGCCACATGGTAGGTGCCCGGCGGGCGGCTGAACACCAATGGGGAGATCCCGTCGGTGGCCACGATATCGCCGTCGCGCTGCAGGAGCGCGCTGCGCGTGGCCAGCACCGTGCCAGGCGTGGTGGCATCGCGGAGCTCAACCACCACCCAATCCACGATGGCATTACTGCCGGACGCGGATAGCAGCGATGACGCGATGCTCTCACCGCCGCCACCGGTGTGCACATAGCCAAGCGCGGTGTAGGGCTCATTGATGGGCACGAAGCCCCCTGCACGCAGCCCATCGCCCATCAGGCCGGTACTGCTGCTGTAAGGTCCCTCCAAAACCCCGCGCAGGGCCACCAGCAGGGTCTGGGGACCATTGTCGATCGCCACCGACACATCCCCTCGCCCATTCCCGCCGCTGAACACGCTCGTGGG
>CAZUNW010000091.1:0-3899 GCA_964621425.1 uncultured Chryseobacterium sp.
GCACGGAGCAGATCGATGGCCTGCGCGACGACATCCTCGCGCGCCGCGGCCTGCCCGCAGGCGTGGTCGGCATCGGCGGTGGCAACGTGATGGACGTGGCGAAGGCGCTCAGCCTCATGTTCACCAACGAGGGCAGCAGCGTGCAGTACCAGGGCCTCAACCTGATCAAGAAGCCCGGCATCTACCACTGCGGTGTGCCCACCATCAGCGGCACCGGTGCGGAGGTGAGCATGACCGCCGTGCTCACCGGCCCCGTGAAGAAGCTCGGCCTCAAGTGCGACTGGACCGTCTTCGACCAGATCGTGCTCGACCCCGACCTCATCGCCACGGTGCCCACCGACCAGTGGTTCTACACCGGCATGGACACCTACATCCACAGCGTGGAGGCCATCACCGGCACCAAGAAGAACACCTTCGCGGAGGCCTACAGCGAGAAGGCGCTCGACATGTGCCGTGAGGTGTACCTGAAGCGCGAACGCAGCGACCCGAAGAGCGACGAGCTGCTGATGGTGGCCAGCTACATGGGCGGACTCAGCCTCACCTACAGCGAGGTGGGCGTGTGCCACGCACTGAGCTACGGCCTGGGCAAGGTCCTGGAGATGCACCACTGCTTCGCGAACTGCGTGGCCTTCAACCAGCTGGAGGACGTGTACGGCGCGTACGTGCACGAGTTCAAGCACATGGTGAAGGAGCGCGGCGTGACCCTGCCCGCCAACCTGAGCAAGGACTGGGACGAGCCCACCCTCGACGCCATGGCCGAAGTGGCCTACAACCTGCCGCACATGTGGGACCACGCCTTCGGCCCCGACTGGCAGCTGGTGCTGGACCGCGAGCGGATCAAGGGGTGGTACAGGAGAATGTAAGGCAGGTCAGCAGCATGTCAGGCCATGCGCCAGACCGCAGCTCCTTTGCGAAGGGCGGCTTGGCGCGTGCATCCGTCAGTCCGTGACGGGAGCATTGGCGGTCACACGCACCGCAAAGGTCCGGGCCAGGTGGTCGAGTAGGGCGTCCACGGTCGCGCTGCGCATCAGCTCCTGCCTGCTCAGGGTGAGGGATTCCGCCACGTGCACACGGCCTGTACCGGTATCAAGGAGCTGGAGGTGGGCGATCAGTCCGTCGGTACCTTGGTCGGCCCGGGCGGTCACCATGTAGCGGGCACCGAGCAGGCGGCCTGCCTCGACAGCGGTCTCCTCGTTGAACAGCGGGCTCATCTGCCTGCGTTGCTCGTCCAGCAGGATGTCCGTGTCATCCCGGTCCACGAGCACCAGGAAGGGGTCGGGCTGGGCCAGGAGGGTCGCCTTCATCCGCTGCGCCAGCCGGATGCCGAGGGACCGCTGCTCCTCGTTGCGTCCCTCCATGGCTGTGCAGGCGAGGGTGTACGAGGCGTTGACCCGGCATTGTTCCTGCAGTTGCCGGGCATCCTTGTATGCGGCATCGCGCTCCGTGATCCCGGCCAGGGCCGTGTATGCCTCTCTCCAGAGCCCAAGGTTCATGGCCTTGCGGGCTTCCCGGTAGCGCGGCTCGGTCCGCGCCAGTTGCAGCAGGTAGCCGGCCTCCCTGCGGTCGGGGTCCAACTGCTGGCATTCCCCGGCCAGCCGCTCCGCATCGCTGAACCGATCCTCGCGCATCGCCTGTTCGGCCGCGGCGTAGAGCATCGATGCACGGTTCCGGCGTGCCTGGCGGCGAAGGCCCTCCAGGTTCGGGTCCCACGCCAATATCACATCGCGGTCGAGCATACGCATCCGGAACAGGTGGGCCTGCTGGCGCCTTGATTCACCGCTGGCGAGGTCATCAACGGCATAGGCGTCCATGGCCCTGCGCTGAAGCTCTGCGAAGTACACTGTGGCAGCGCGCTGCAGGCCGGTGGAAGCACGTGGCGATGCCGGCTTGCGGGACAGTACGGCCTCATAGGTGGCCACGGCCTGGTCCGGTCGACCCTGCTGTTCCAGACGTTCCCCCGCGGCCACTTGCCTCCTGGCGCCGCTGCAGGCGCAGAGCAGCATCGGCATCAGCAGGGAGAGGACAACGTCGGTGCGCATCGATCGCGTGAGCGGGGCGTCAAAATACCGCCGATCCACCTGTCGCATCCGTTCCGTCCGCGCTCCACCGGTGGCCGTATGTTTGCCTGCATGCGCAGCGCTGGTGCCTTCGCCGGGGCGGTTGTCCTGCTCGCGGTTCTGCTGCTGGTGCACGTGGGCACTGGGCCGCTTGACATTCCGCTGCTGGATGCCGCCCGTGCACTGGCCGGCATGGCCGGGCCTGATGGCACCACGGTCGCTGTCGTGCGGGGCATCCGGCTTCCCGGCGCGTTGACAGCACTGCTCGTGGGTGGTGCCCTGGCGTGCTGCGGTGCGGTGATGCAGACCCTGTTCGCCAATCCGCTGGCCGGGCCCTCGGTGCTGGGGGTGAGCTCGGGCGCGGCGCTTGGCGCAGCCCTCGTGCTGCTGGTTCCCGGGCTCGCCGCCCTGCCTGCGGCCGGTGCCGATGCGGCGCTGGTGCTCGCCGCGTTCGTCGGGGCCTGTGCGGTTCTCGCCACGGTCGTTCTGGCCGACCGCCGCCTCGGCGATGGGGTCACGCTCCTCATTCTCGGCCTCATGGTGGGCTACCTGTGCAGCGCGGTCGTCAGTGTTCTGGAGGCGGCGGCCGCTGAGCGTGCACTGCGTGGCTTCGTGTTGTGGGGCATGGGCTCCTTCGCCGGGGTGGGACCGGCACGCCTGCCCTGGCTCATCGCACCGATCGCCGCCGGCCTGGCATTGGCGATGGCGCACGTACGGTCCCTCAACGCCCTCCTGTTGGGGGATACATACGCCCGCACGATGGGTGTGGACGTCCGCCGCACGCGCTCACTTCTGATATTGGCCACGGGCCTGCTGGCCGGCACCGCCACAGCGTTCTGCGGCCCCATCGCCTTCCTGGGCCTGGCTACCCCGCATCTGGTCCGCGCAGCCTGGCGCACCGCGGACCACCGCATCGTGCTGCCCGCCAGTATCCTGCTCGGCGCGGTGCTCGCCCTCGGATGCGACCTCGTGGTGCGGCGTGTGGATGGCCTGCCGCTGAATGCCGTCACAGCCCTGGTCGGCGCTCCGGTGGTGGTCTGGCTCCTGTTGAGCGGAAGCCGTTTCGCACGCATGGACGCATGAGCAACGGCATACTCCATACCGAGGCCCTGGTGATCGGTCATGTTCCCGTGCCCCTGCGCGCGCCCATTGCGCTGCATGCCACACCGGGCACGATCACCGCAGTGCTGGGGAACAACGGTTCGGGGAAGACCACTCTGCTCCGCACGCTGGCCGGGGTGCTGCCTGCCGTATCGGGTCGCGTGCTGCTCCATGGGAAGGACATCCACGCCTGGTCCGGGCGCGAGCGCGCACGCGAGGTGGCCGTTGTGCTTGCGCAGCGTCCGCGAACGGGCCTCATGCGCGCCGCGGACGTGGTGTGGCTGGGTCGCCTGCCCTGGGCAAAGGGCTGGGGCAGGGATGCGCTGGGGGAGGAAAGGGTGCACGATGCCCTGCGTCTCACGGGGTCCATGCCGCTCGCAGATCGGCCCTTCCATGAGCTGAGCGATGGGGAGGCGCAGCGCATCCTGGTGGCGCGTGCCCTCGCCCAGGAGGCGCGCCTCCTGCTGCTGGACGAACCCACTGCCTTCCTGGACATCAGCCAGCGCGCCATGCTGATGCGCATGTTGCAGGTGATCGCGCGGGAGCGGGGGCTTACCGTGCTGCTGGCCACACACGACCTCCAACAGGCACTGGACACCGCGGACCGCGTACTGGTCCTCGATCGGACCGGAGGCTGGTTCCAAGGGTCGCCTTCTGACGCACTTGACCAGGGTGTGATCGCGTCTGCGTTCGCAGTGGACGGTCTATCCTTCGATGCGATGGCCCGCGTGTTCAGGCCCT
>CAZUNW010000091.1:3909-7086 GCA_964621425.1 uncultured Chryseobacterium sp.
CGCGTGACCCCCCGTCTTCCCGGGGCTTTACTCACTTCCGCAGCGCGTCACGGATCTCCATCAGGAGCTTCTCCTGATTGCTGGGCTGCGGAGGTGCCGCGGGTGCCGCCTCCTCCTTGCTCTTCATGCGGTTCACCCCCTTGATGACAAGGAAGAGCGCGAAGGCAATGATCAGGAAGGACAGGAAGTTGGAGAGGAAGTTGCCGTACTTGATCGCGGTTCCGGGGACGGCCAGCTGGTGGAGGTCCGTGAGGTTTGCGGCTTCGAGCGCGGGTGTCAGGATCGCGGGGGTGATCAAGTCGTCCACCGCAGAGGTGACGATGCGGCCGAAGGCACCGCCGATCACGACACCGACCGCGAGGTCGATGACGCTGCCCTTCATGGCAAAGGACTTGAACTCACTCATCATGCCCATGGCGTGGTCGGTTTGTGGGTTTGCGCGGTGAAGCTAATCGCCAGCACCGGTTCGCGCATCCGTTGGGAGCGGCCCGGTGCGGCCGCGGTCACGGGAGAGTGCCGATGGCCGCCCGAACCGCGTCGGGGATGGGCATCTTGTGGCCCGCCTTGTAGTCGTACATCACAAGCACGCTTGTGCCCTCGGCCACGGTCCTGCCTTGTTGGTCGGCAAGGAGGTAGGCGAGGGTGAAGCTGGTGGTGCCGATGTGGGTGGCCCAGGTCCGGATGTGCATCGTGGCGGGCCAGTGGACGGGCCGCTTGAAATCACAGGTGGTGCTGGCCAGGATAACCCCTTTTCCATGTTCCGCATGGGATCGCAGGATGCCCACCCGGTCCAGGAAGTGCATGCGCACATTCTCCATCCAGCGGAAATAGACCGCGTTGTTGACGTGGCCGAAGAGGTCCTGCTCACCCCAGGCCACCGGGATATCCATGCCTACAGTGAGGGGAGGCTGGGCGCTCACGCCTTGCGCAGTTCCGTGAGGAGCTGCTTGTGCTGCTCGCGCAGCCGCTCCACCTCGCGCTTGCTCCGTTCGGCCTGCTTTTCCAGTTCCTTGCGCATCGCCTCGCCGCTGGCTGTCTTGAAGTTGAACATGCCCATGCGGTTCTCGAACTGGCGCAGTTCGGTCTCAAGCTCCTCGATGCGGCGCTTCACGAAGCGACTCTCCCGCTCGATGCGGTCGCGGCCGTCCGGTGCGCTCTTCAGGCTGTCCACGTGGTCCTGGAACTGGGCGCGCCGGCGTTCATCGCCCTCCACCTTCAGTTGCCCGTAATGCTTGTCCAGGGCGGCCCGGTAGCGGTCGTGCAGGGCATCGAAGTGCTTGGGGGAGATGCGTCCGCATTCCAGCCAGCGCTTACTGAACGCCCGCAGGGCCTCCAGGTCGGCATTGCGGGATCCCGTGAGGGTATGGCCCTCAAGTTCGGCCACGAGGGCCTCGCGGGCCTTCAGGCTTTCAGCCTGTTCGCTGTCCAGCTTATCGAAGTGCGACTTACGGGCCGCGAAGAAGCCATCACAAGCCTCGCGGAAACGGGTCCAAAGCTTCTGTTCATCGCGCGGTCCGGCCGATCCGGCCTCCTTCCACTGCTGCTGGAGGCTCTTCAACTTGTCGGCGGTCTGCTTCCACTCGGTGCTGTCCTTCAGGGCCAGCGCCTGGTCCAGCAGGGCCTGCTTCCTGTCCCGCGCGCCCTTGAACTGGTCTTTCAGCGCGTCGAAGTATTGCTTCTTGCGGTCGAAGAAGGCATTGCATGCACCTCGGAACTCCTTCCAGATGCGCTCGTTGTCCTTCTTGGTGGCGAACCCGATGGCCTTCCAGGCGCCCTGCGCCTCGAGCACCTGCTCGGTCAGGGCCTTCCAGTCCTTTCCACCGGCCTCTGCGCTCTGCTGCGCCAGCAGCTGCACCTTGTCCACCAGGGCCTGCTTGGCCTGCAGGTTGGCCTCATGCTCGGAGCGGCGTGCCTTGTAGTGCTCGTGGATGCGCTCGTAGACGGTGCGGGTGGCGTTCCAGAACCGGTCGCGGATCGACTCCCATTCCTCCTTGACCACCGGGCCGACCTGCTGCCACTTCTCCTGGTATTCCTTCACCAGCAGTTCGGCCTCACGCACGCTGTCCACACGCTGGACGGCCTCCATGTCGGCGATGAGGGCCAGCTTCAGGGCGGTGTTCTTGCGCAGGTCGTGGTCCCGCAGTTCCTTGTAGATGCGGATGTGGTAGAAGAACTCATCCAGCAGGTGGGCGTAGTCGCGCTGCAGGTCGCGGTAGTTCTGCTGTGGTACTGCTCCGATGGTCTTCCATTTCTCCTGCAGGTCCTTGAAGCGCTGGAAGGCCGATCCGATGTTCTCCTCCTGGCTTATCAGGGCCTTGAGCTCCTCCATCACCGCCTGCTTGGCGGACAGGTTGTCCGCCTCCTCCTTGGCCTTGCGCCGACGCACGTCGTTGACCTTGGTGTGGAAGGCGTCCACCAGTTGCTTGAAGCGCTTGTCCTCCTCATCGGCCAGGGTGGCCGATTCGATGGGGGCCTGCACCGGTGTTTCCGGGCCCTCGGGGGGCGCCTCGCCGGCGGCCACGGTCGCAGCCTCCTGGGCCTCGGCCACCAGGGCCTCGTAGCTTTCCTTCACGGCATCCACCAGTTCGGCGGTCTGCTCCAGGTCTTCATTCTGGAGCAGCACCTCCATCCGGGCGATCAGCTCCGCTTTCGTGGTCATGGTCGGCTCGCGGTGGCATGCTCGTGGGCCCCGCTCATCAAAGATAGCGGGCCACCGGTTAACCGGGGGCGGCCCTCAAACAGCCAGTCCCAGGACGCACACATCGTCCACCTGCTCGTTCGCACCCTTCCACGCATCGAAGGCGCGTTCCAGCACACCGGCCTGCATGGCGAGCGGCAGGTGCTGGTTCTCCTGCAGCATGGCGTTGAAGCGTGTGGCCATGAACTTGCGGCGCTCGGGCCCGCCGAACTGGTCCACATAACCGTCGCTGAACAGGTAGATGCGGTCACCGGGCTGGTAGGCCAGCCGGTGCACGGTGAAGCGCCTGTCCTCGCCATGTTGGTTGCCGCCGATGGGTCTGCGATCCCCGTTGATCACGGTGAGCTGGCCGGCATGCATCCAGTACAGCGGCCTGTAGGCACCTGCGAAGAGGATCTCGCGCTGTGCACGGTCCACGCGGCACAGGGCGATGTCCATGCCATCGGCCGATCCCGGACGGGTGCCGCCCTGGTTCAGGG
>CAZUNW010000091.1:7096-9524 GCA_964621425.1 uncultured Chryseobacterium sp.
TGGATCATTCGCCGGGTCAACAGGGCGAGCAGCTCGGCGGGGTCGCTTTCCGGGTGGGCGGTCACCAGGTCGTTCAGCAGGGAGCAGCCCACGGCGGCCATCATGGCACCAGGCAGACCATGGCCCGTGCAGTCCGCCTGTGCCACCAGGCACACGTCCTCGCCGATGCGGTGCATCCAGTGGAAATCACCGCTCACCACCTCCTTTGGACGGTTCAGCACGAAGTAGTCGTCGAACAGTTCCCCGTAGCGCTCAGGACCGGGGGTCAGCGCCGATTGGATCTTGCCGGCGTAGGCCAGGCTGTCGGTCACGCCGTCATGCCGTTCCTGGAGGGCGTGGCGTGCATCCTCCTCGCGTTGCACCAGGCGGCCCACGAAGCGCAGGAGGAAGGCGCCGATGGTGGCCAGTGCGATCAGCAGCAGGCCGAGCTTCGGCCACAGGGTGGCCATGGCTGCCTCATCCAGCGTGGATACGGGTAGTTCGGCTACCAGCGCACCCACCACCCGGCCGCGTCCGGTGCGCACGGCATCGTGCACCACGATGTACGCCCCGTCGACCGACCGGCCGGGGTCCACCCGTTGTTCCTCGATCATCCGCAACATGGTCGCAGCACCCGCCCCGGCGTAATTGTCGCGCAGCACCGGACGGTCGGCACTCGTGGCCACCGCCACCAATCGCCCGCTGGCCGGATCACGCGCCACCAGCACCAGCGGCACCGTCAGCTGGTTGGCCGCCACGGCTTTCCGCAGGTTCTCGTGCAGCATGTAGTACCAGGGGTCCTGGCCGCTGTGGGTCAGCATGCCCGGGCGGGCGTAGGACTCCATGAGGCGCGTCATCCGTCCACCGTCCACCGCCGTGGCCAGAGTCCCTGTGACCCCGCCCAACTGCACGAGGGCCTCCTGGCGCAGCGTACGCCGGTCGCCGGCATGCGACCATGCCAGCAGGAAGCCGCCAGCGACCAGCAGGGTGCCAAGCAGCACCAACATCACGGCGCGGGTGGTGGATCGCTGCTGCACGGGAATGGTCGGGGCGCCGGTCCGGTCCTGCCCGCGCCTCATACGCACGCCGCAACCGGTGGGTTCCGGGCGGATGGCGAACTTCGCGGACCAGACCATGACCATGAGCGACGGTTACGTCAAGCACGCCGTGTCGGATGGCATCGCCACCGTCACCTTCCACCACCCCAAGAGCAACAGCTTGCCAGGTCAGGTGCTCCGCGACCTGGCGGCCGCCATCGATCGCTGTGGTGCCGACCCTGCGGTGCGGGTGATCGTGCTGCGCAGCGATGGCGACAAGGCCTTCTGCGCCGGGGCGAGTTTCGACGAGCTGCTGACGATCGACAACGCGGAGAAGGGGCTTGCCTTCTTCTCCGGCTTCGCCCTGGTGATCAATGCCATCCGGACCGCACCCTGCCTGGTGATCGGCCGCGTGCACGGGAAGGCGGTGGGCGGCGGTGTGGGCCTGGCCGCAGCGTGTGATGTGAGCTACGCACACTCCTCCTCAAGCGCCCGCCTCAGCGAACTGGCCATCGGTATCGGGCCCTTCGTGGTGGGTCCGGCGGTGGAACGCAAAGTGGGCACCGGCGCATTCGGCCTGATGAGCTTCACTCCGGCGGCCTGGCGTGATGCCACGTGGTGCCTCCAGCACGGCCTCTACAACGGTGTTCTTGCCACACTGCCTGAACTGGATGGGGCCGTGAATGCCCACGCACGCGAGCTTGCCGGCTACAGTTCTGATGCCATGCGCGAACTGAAGCGCGTGCTGTGGAGGGGCACCGACGATTGGGGAACGCTCCTGGCGGAACGTGCGGCCATCAGTGGACGCCTTATCCTGTCGGACTTCGCGGTGAACGCGATCAACCGCTTCAAGGCGGAGGCCGCCGGTAGGTGAGCCGGCCGCAGCCGCTTCATTCTCCGCGGTAAACCGGCTTGCGCTTCTCCAGGAAGGCCTTCACGCCCTCGTTGTAGTCGTGGCTTCGGCCGGCGAGGCTCTGCAGTTCGTTCTCGTGGTCGAGCTGGGCGTCGAGGCTGGAGTGCTGCGCGCGGTTGAGGGCCTCCTTGGTGAGGGCGATGGCTTTGGTGGGCATGGTGGCCAGCTTCTGCGCCAGCGCGGTGGCCTCGTGCATGAGCTCGGCATCGGGCAAGACCTTCCAGATCATGCCCAGGGCCTCGGCCTCCTTCGCGCTCACCTTGGGCGCCAGGATCATCTGCCCGAAGGCGCGCTGCATGCCCACCAGGCGGGGCAGGGTGGATGTGCCGCCGCTGTCGGGGATCAGCCCGATGTTGATGAAGCTCTGGATGAAGTTGGCGCTTTCGGCCGCGAGCGTGAGGTCGCAGGCGTAGGCGATGTTGGCTCCGGCGCCGGCCGCCACGCCGTTCACCGCGGCCACCACCGGCTTGGGCAGGGCGCGGAGGCGCCGCACGATGGG
>CAZUNW010000092.1:0-6101 GCA_964621425.1 uncultured Chryseobacterium sp.
ATCTCGATGGCGGTGATCAGGTTCTCCTTCGCGTCGGTGCGGATGGTACCGATGGGCAGTTGCGATCCGGTGAGCACTACGGGCTTGCCAAGCCCCTCCAGCAGGAAGCTGAGGGCGCTGGCGGTGTAGGCCATGGTGTCGCTGCCGTGCAGCACCACGAAGCCATCGTAGCGGTCGTAGTGCTCACCGATGATCCGCGCCACGCGCACCCAGTCGGTGGGACGCATGTCGCTGCTGTCGATGGGCTTCTCGAAGGCCACAGAGCCGAGCTTCACGCCAACGCGCTCCAGCTCGGGCACCTGCTCCTCGAGGTGCTCGAGGTCCATGGGACGCAAGGCGCCGGTTCGCGGGTCGGCCAGCATGCCGATGGTACCGCCGGTGTAGATGATGAGAACGGAACGCTGGCTCATCGGCCGAACAGGTTCAATGCGTTGGATGTGGTGACGCGCGCGATCTCCTCCACGGGGCGGCCGGTGGCCTTCGCTAGTTCGGCCGCCACCAACGGGATGTCCGCGCTCACGTTGCGCTTGCCGCGGTGGGGCACTGGCGCGAGGTAGGGTGCATCGGTCTCCAGCACGCAGCGCTGCGGCCCGAGCTCGGCCATCACCTGGGCCAGGCCGCTCTTGGGGTAGGTGATCACACCGCCGATGCCGAGCAGGAAGCCGTCCAGCGCCAGGATCCTCCGCCCCTCCTTCACCGTTCCGCCGAAGCAATGGAAGATGCCGCGCAGGTCATGGGTCTTCTCCTCCTCCACGATGGCGATGGTCTCGGCGAAGCTGTTGCGGCAGTGGATCACGATCGGCAGGCGCAGCTCCTTCGCCCAGCGGATGTGCTGCCGGAAGACCTCCTGCTGCTGCGCGAACCAGGTCTTGTCCCAGTAGAGGTCGATGCCGATCTCGCCCACCGCGCAATATTGACCTGTGCGCAATTCGCGCTCAAGCACGGCCATCACCTCGTCGTTGCGTTCACCCACGGAGCAGGGATGCAGCCCCATCATCGGAAAGCAGCGGTCGGGATGGGCGGCAGCGAGAGCGTTCATGCCCTCGATGCTGCCGAGGTCGATGTTCGGGAGGAAGAACTTGTCCACGCCGGCGGCGATGGCACCGGCCAGCATGGCCTCGCGGTCACCGTCGAACTGCCTGCCGTACAGGTGCGCGTGGGTGTCGACGAACATCGGCGCCAAAAGTAGACCACACGCCGAGCGCCCGCGCCTTGAGGGGCAGCTGTCGGCAAGTTGCTGGCCTGCCCTTCGCCATGCGGCCCCGCATAGCACAACTTTGCGCACCCGCCGCCTCCACGAGGAAGCACCGGCGGCCGATGCATGAAGCTCCTGGTCCTGCGTTTCTCCTCCATTGGCGATATCGTGCTCACCAGCCCGGTGCTTCGCTGCGTGAAGGAGCAGGTGCCTGGCGTGAAGCTGCACATGGCCACCAAGGGCGCCTTTGCCGACCTGGTGCGCTTCAACCCGCATGTGGACCGTGTGCACGAGCTGGGGGATGACCTCGGCGCCCATGTGCACGCGCTGCGGACCGAGGGGTTCGACGGGGTGATCGACCTCCACCACAACCTGCGCACGGCGCGCATCAAGCGGGCGCTCGGCATCAAGGCGCACAGCTTCAACAAGCTGAACGTCGCGAAGTGGTTGCTGGTGAACCTGCGCATCGACCGGATGCCGGACATGCACATCGTGGACCGCTACATGGCGACCGTGGCGCATCTGGGCGTGCTGAACGATGCACGTGGACTGGAGCTGTTCATCCCTGCTGACCGGGCGGTTCCCGGGGAATTGCTCCCACCTTCGCACCGCGCGGGCTACACGGCACTGGCGATCGGTGCGGCGCACGGCACCAAGCGGCTGCCTGTGCACCGGCTTGTGGCGCTCGCCACGCTCGTGGAGGGCCCGATCGTGCTCATCGGCGGACGGGAGGACCAGGCCGCGGCAAGGGCCATAGGGGATGCGGTGGGCGGGCGTGTGTTCGATGCGACCGGGCGATTCGACCTGCTGGGCAGTGCTTCGCTGATCGGACGCGCCCGCAGCGTGATCGCCCACGACAGCGGCGCCATGCACATCGCCTGCGCCCTGCAACGGCCGGTGGTGAGCGTGTGGGGAAGCACCGTGCCCGCCTTCGGCATGGGTCCATACCAGCCGCAGCGGCCGGGTCGGGCACACATCGTGGAGGTGAAGGGTCTGGGCTGCAGGCCTTGCAGCAAGCTCGGCTTCGGGCAGTGCCCGTAGGGGCATTTCCACTGCATGGAGAAGCAGGATCTGCGGCGCATCGCGGAGCTCGCCCGGTCATGAGCTGGGACATCTTCATCCAGGACCTGCCCGCGGTGCGCATGGCGGGCGAGATCCCGGCGGACTTCCGTCCCCGGCCCATCGGGACCCGGGAGCTGCTGGCAGCGCGCATCCTTGAGGTGCTGCCCATGGCGCACCGGCAGGACCGGGACTGGTTCTTCGTAAAGGCCTCAGGCATGGACATGAGCATCCAGCTGCACATGGAGGATGCCGTGCAGGTGCGCTACATCGTGGTGCATGTGCACGGCGGTGAGCAGAGCGCCGCCGGTGTGGCCGCCTTGCTGCGCGCACTGGGGCTGCGGGGCATGGACAGCGCCACGGGCGGGCTGTTCGACGCCGATACGCTGGAGGACGGGCTGTAGCTGGTCAGGAGTGCTCGAAGAGCGCCTTGAGCTCGGTGGCGTCCTCAGGCTTCATCTTGCCACTCAGGATGAGGCGCAGCTGCCGGCGCCTCAGTGCGCCATCGTAGCGCCTTCGCTGCTCCTCGTCGCCGGGCACCGCTGCGGGAACCGCCGTGGGCTGGCCCGCCTGGTCCACGGCCACGAACGTGTAGATGGCGCTGTTGCACTTGATCTTCCCCCCGCTGATCTGGTCCTCCACCCACACATCGGCCCATACCTCCATGCTGGTGCCGAAGGCGCGGCTCACGTTGGCTCGGATCGTGACCAGGTCTCCCAGCTTGATGGGGCGGTCGAAGCTGACGTGGTTCACCGCCACGGTGACCACCACGCGCTTGCAATGGCGGTGCGCGCTGATCGCGCAAGCGATGTCCAGCCACTGCAGCAGGCGACCCCCGAAGAGGTTGCCCAGCGTGTTGGTGTCGTTGGGCAGTACGAAGTGCGTGGTCTCGGCCAGGCTATCGTCGACGGGGCGGCTACCGTGCGGGTCCATGGGTGTGGGGTGAGGTGGTCCAGAGCGGGTCAGGCGGGTCCTATGAGGTGGTGCTGCTCCCGCAGCCACGCCAGGGCGCTGGTCCGGTCGGGGAACATGCGGATGGGGCGTGCGGGACGGTGGTGGCGCACGAACACGTTGGCGGCCAGCTGGTGGCCGAAGTCGCGCACGATGATGGCATCCGCTGCAGCACAGGCCGTGCCCGCATCGCCGCCCGCGAAGGCACGCGCCTCGTTGGTGAGGGTGGTCCCCTCCCCCACGCTCACCATGAGCAGCACCTTCCGGCCGGCGCGCCCGGCCTCGAGCGCGGTGAACATGCTGCGCACCTGCTCCACATCGATCGTGCGGCCTTCGCGGAAATGGACGTGTGCCACGTCACCGTCGAGCAGGTCGATGGTGCACGCGTCAAGTTCCTGGCGGGGCATGCTGCGGGGAGAACGCTCAGTGCGCCAGGATCCAGGCGCCCTGCAGGCCTTCGGCCTCGAAGCGGTCCGAGGCGGCCGTGGCGGCGGCGTGGTCGGCATAGCTGTCTACGGCCACTCGGTACAGGCCGCGGTGGCGGTCGATGATGCGCGCCCGATGACCGCGCCCACGCATCTGCGCCACGAAGCGGCGGGCATTGGCGCCCACGCTGAAGCATCCGCCGATCACATGGTATCGCTCCCGATCGCGCTCCTCCACCACGGGTGCCTCCCGCTCCTCCACCGTCGTGGGCGGTTCCGGCGCCGCACCGCGGTCCACATGGGTCATGGCACCGCCGACACCCATAAGGGGCACCTCTACGATGCCGAACCCATCGGGCACGGGCACATGGAAGGCCGTATCCAGTGAGGTGGCGGCATCGGGGTCACCCGATCGGACCATGTAACGGGACGGCTCAAAACGCCAGGGCATCAGGGCGCTCCATTGCAGGTCGGGACGTGCGGTGCCGACCAGGTAGCCCACCCCGGCCAGGGCGATCACACCGGTGACGATGGCGGCCGCACGCAACCAGGGCCATCCCTCTGCGGTGTTGGGCGTCGTACCGGGCGGCTCGCTCCCACGGGGGTCGGTCACGGGCATCTCCTTGCGGGGCAAGGGAACGGCCACCACAGGGCGCAGCCCGTAGGCGTCACGCAGGTAGTTGACGCGCTTGTCAGGGTCGAACTGCAGGTTGCCCTCCCGGTCGGTGAAAAAGGTGCCGATGCGGGGCAGCTCCAAGCGGCGATCGCGGCTGATCCGGTCCTGCCAGGAGGCGACCTCCACGGCGATGCTGCCGGAGGCCTCGTCGAAGGCCACGCCTGTGCGGCGCGACAGCTGATCGGCGAGCAGGCCGTCATTGCGCACCAGGTTGCGGTTGAAGCTGAGCTCGCGGGCCGGGGGATGCAGTTGCTGCTGGGCCTCGTCAAGCCGTGCGGGCCGGTAGTGCGCGAGGAAGCCACCGAAGGCGGGCACGATCACGCAATCGTGATGGTGCAGCAGGTCGTGGATGTCGCGCTCGATCGGCACGGGGCCAAATTACAACGAAGCGGCACGCCGCCTCGCCTCCGCCAGGTCCGCCTCGGTGTCCACACAGAAACTGTCGTGCTCCGTCAGGGCCACGGTGATGCGGAAGCCGTTCTCCAGCCAGCGCAGCTGCTCGAGGCGTTCGGCCAGCTCCAGTGGGCTGGGGCGAAGAGCCACGAGCCGCGCCAGCACGGTGCTGTGGTAGCCGTAAACGCCCACATGCTTCAGGAAGGGGAAGGCCCGGTGGCGCGGACCCTCCACGGGCTCGCGCAGGAAGGGGATCGCTGCCCTGCTGAAATACAGTGCGTTGAGGTCCTTGTCCACCACCAGGTGGGCCTCGCCGGGATCGTCCAGCTCGCGGTCGTCGGTGACGGCCTTGGCCAGGGTGGCCACCTCCACCCCGGCGCGCTCCAGGGTGCCGCAGACAAGGTCCAGTTGGGCGGGATCCAGGAAGGGCTCGTCACCCTGGATGTTCACCACGGCGTCATGCAGGCCGCCCAGGCGCTCCCAGGCCTCGTGGCAGCGGTCGGTGCCGCTGGGGTGGTCGCTGCGGGTGAGCACGGCGCGACCGCCGAAGCCCTCCACGTGCCGCAGCACCCGCTCATCGTCGGTGGCCACGACAAGGTCCGCCAGCCTGGAGCACCGAAGGGCCTGCTCGTGCACTCGCTGCACCATGCTGCGCCCTGCGATGTCCAGCAGCACCTTGCCCGGCAGGCGGCTGCTGCCGAGGCGCGCGGGGATGACGCCCAGGATGCGCACGGGCTAGATGCTGTAGCTGTACTGCAGCTGGAAGGAGCGCGGCGCCTCGACGCTCAGCGGGCGGATCGAGTAAGTGAGGTTGGTGAGGTTGTTCACCACCAGGGAGAGCCGGTTGTTCTCGCCGAGGCGCACGCCGATCCGGGCGTCGAAGATCCAGTCGCCGGTGCGGTGCGTGGCCATCCACTCGCCCACCCCCGTGCGCAGGGAGGTGAGCTCCACGGGGCTCTCGTCCAGGTCCACGAACACCTTGTCGATGTTGCGCACATGGCTGTTGTAGCGCGCGCTGACACCGGCTGAAAGCCTGCGCCATTCGGCCTGCATATCGGCGCGGAACAGGTGCTCCACACGGAACTTCAGGCGGTCGTTGCTCATGTCGTAGCTCGTGTTGCGATAGGTGGAGGGCGGATAGCCCGGGATCAGGGGGCTCGCATACACCTGGTCGGGCGTGGTGGTCACCGGATCCGTCCACGTATACCCCGCCAGCATCGAGAGGTCGACCGCACCGATGCGTCCCTTGCCCGCGAGCTCGAACTCCACCCCGCTCACGCGGGCGTTACCCGTGTTCACCGACTTGAAGCCGAGACCGGCGAAATTGTTGAAGGAGGGTACGGCCCACTGGCCGAAGGTGAACTCGATGTAGCGGCTGAACTCCTGCTGGAAGTACACCGCA
>CAZUNW010000092.1:6111-9315 GCA_964621425.1 uncultured Chryseobacterium sp.
TGAAGCCGCCGATGCGGAAGCCCTGCTTGATGCCGGCCTCCGCATTCCAGCTCTCCTCGGGCTCCAGTTCCGGATTGGGGTAGATGTTGAGCTGTCCAACGTTCGTGCGGATGTAGCGTTCCCCGATGGTGGGAAAGCGGAAGCCCTGGCCGTAACTGGCGCGCAGGAAGGTGCCCTGCAGCACACGGTAGGTGGCACCGGCGCGGATCACCGGCACGCCCTGCTGGTCCTCGTTCACGGTGAAGTTCTCATAGCGCACGCCGGCGCTCAGGGACAGGCGTTCCTTGAACAACTTCTTGTCCACCTGCAGGTAGGCCGCCGAATTGGTGGCGGTGTTCTGGTCGTCGCCATCCGGGTTGCCGCTGTAGAGCTGGGCCTGCGAATTGGTGCGCTGGAACACGATGCCGCCGGTGAGCACCGTTTCGCCCCACAGGTCGATGCGCTGCTGTGCCTGGTACTCCCCGTAGATGAACTGGCTGGCGTTGCTCTGGTTACCGCTGTTCTCGAAGGCCTGGCTGAAATAGCGGCCGCGCAGGCTGTGGCGTGTCTGTTTGTCGCTCAGGTAGTTCACGTAGGGATCCAGGTAGTACTGGAGGCCCTGCGTGGTGGTCACCGTTCCGTTCTCCGGGCGGTAGATGTTATCCGTGGCATCATCCCAGATGAATACGCTGGTGTTGTCCGCACGGATGGCGTTCGCGTTGATGCCGAAGTTCAGGCCCTTGATGCCCTTGGGGCGGTAGCGCACACCGCCGTTCACGCGCACGCGCCGGTCGTAACCCGCGGGCGTGCTGTACCGTGCGTCATCCCGGTTGAGCGTGTCCTTGCCCACGGCCTCCGGGCCCATGTAGCCTTCATCCCAAACCAGGTTGCCGCCCAGCACGACGTCCACCTGGCCGAAGCGCTGACCGTGAAAGAAATTGGTGCCACCCATGAGCGGGTTGCGGTCCGTCCAGGGCTTGGCCGCCTTGTTGCGGGGGGCGTCATAGGCGCCAGCGAAGACGTTCACGCGGGTATGCGGCTCTTCGCGCGGGTAGGCGGTGCGCACGTTGATCACCCCGCTTAGCGCGGCGCTCCCATAGAGCACGCTGCTGGCGCCCTTGATCACCTCGATCTGCTCAACGTTCTCCGTGGGCACGATGCCCCAGGAGGCTCGCCCGATGTCGCCGCTCAGTACAGGCAGATCGTCCACCAGCACCATGACGCGGCTGCCAGCTCCATAGCTGAATCCGCTGCCGGCGCGGATCTGGGGGTCCTCGTCGATGATGACCACGCCCGGCACCTGGCCGAGCACCTCATTCACGTTAGTTACGTTCTTGTTCTGGATCACCTCCGGGCGCAGCACGCTGAGGCTCTGGGTGACCTCCCCCACGCGCTGCTCGAACTTTCCTGCGGTCACCACCACCATGTCCAGCTGGGTGGCGGCACTGCGCAGGCCCACGTCCATCCGGGTCTCCTGTCCGGCCAGGAGCACCACCTTGCGGGTCTCGCTGGTGTAGCTCAGGAAGCTGTAAGTGATGGAGAGCTCACCGGGGTCCAGTGCCAGGCGGTAGTCGCCGTTGATGTCGGTGGCCGTGCCCTTGCCGGGCCCGGCGAGCACGTTCACCCCGATCAGGCCGGCGCCCGTGGCGGCGTCCGTGATGCGCCCGAGCAGGGTGGCCTGCTGGGCCTGGAGGCCCGTCCCGCAAAGCAGGACGAGGCATGCGATGTGGTTCCTCATGGTCTGGTGGCGGGTCGAATGTAGCCAACAGGCCCTGATGAACCGGGACCCCGGGGGAGCAGATGCGCGGCTATCTTGGGCGGAGGCGCCATGACGCAGACCTCGTCGATCGGGACCACGGATGACCGCACCTGGGTGCACCGCATTGCGCTGGGGATGCTCAAGGGCATTGGCCCGTTGCATGCGCGCAACCTGGTGGCCTATTGCGGCGGGGTTGATGCGCTGTTCGGTGATCCCGCCGTGCGTCGGTCGCTCGAGAAGGTACCCGGCATCGGTCCCAAGCTGGCCGCAGCCATCACCGACAAACGGGTGCTCCCGGCAGCCGAGAAGGAGCTGGCCTACGTGCGTCGCAACGGCCTGAGGGCCCTGTTCTACCTCGACGCCGACTACCCGCGTCGGCTGGCCCAGGCCGGGGATGCGCCCGTGCTGATCTACGTGCGAGGACCGGCAGACCTGGACGCCACGCGCCTGGTGAGCATCGTGGGCACCCGTTCACCCACCGAGCAGGGCCGGCGGTTCTGCGCGGAACTGGTGGAGGGCCTGCGCGAGTCCGGCGCGTGCATCGTGAGCGGCCTGGCCTACGGCATAGACATCGTGGCGCACCGCACCGCGCTGAAGCAGGGCATGCCCACCGTGGGCTGCGTGGCGCACGGGCTGGACCGCCTGTATCCGTCCGAGCATGCGGCCACCGCCGGCGACATGGCCGCCACGGGCGCCGTGGTGAGCGAACTGCCAAGCGGCTCGCCATTCGCGCCCGGGAATTTTCCGGCACGGAACCGCATCATCGCCGGGCTGAGCGACTGCACCGTGGTGGTGGAGAGCGGGCCCAAGGGCGGCAGCCTGATCACAGCGGACATCGCCGACAGCTACGATCGCGAGGTGATGGCCGTGCCAGGCAGGCCCGGAGACCCCCGCAGCGAGGGATGCAACCGCCTGATCCAGCAGCACAAGGCGGCGCTGGTGACCAGCGCCGGCGATGTCCTGGCCCGCATGGACTGGCTTCCCAGGACACCGCGCCGCACACCGGCTGCGCAGCGGGCGCTCTTCACCGACCTGGGCCACGAGGAGCAGGCCGTGGTGAACGTGCTTCGCACCAATGGACGCGTGGGCATCGACGACCTGTGCCTGCGTAGCGGGCTGCAGCCGGCCAGGGCCGCCGGGGTGCTCCTGGAACTGGAGTTCGGCGGTGTTGTGCGGTGCCTGCCCGGCAAGGTGTACGAACTGGCCTGAGGGGCTTGCGGGCACAGCACGCGGACCTACCTTTGCGCCGCTTTCGCGTCAAGGAAGCACAACCAAACATCCTCCGCCGCGCCTTCACGGGCCGGCGGGCCTAACCAAACCAGCGCTACGGCGCACGACGAATGGCAAAGTCGAACAAGGCGGTGGACGCCTTCATGGCCGAAGTGAAGAAGCGCAACGGCAGCGAGCCGGAGTTCCTCCAGGCCGTGCACGAAGTGGCCGAGATGGTGATCCCCTTCATCGAGGCG
>CAZUNW010000093.1:0-9228 GCA_964621425.1 uncultured Chryseobacterium sp.
AGATGGGCTGGGCCTTCACCGCCATGCTGCGCTTGAAGAAGAGCTGCCTGTAATACTCGCGGAAACCATAGCCCTCAAGTAGCTGCCGGTAGTAGGGCGGGTTGTAGTTCACCCCGTAGATGGGCGGGTCCGTGAAGTTCTCGACCAGCAGGCCCCAGTACATGTTCTTCTCCCCGAAATTGATGGGGCCGTCCATCGCTTCCATGCCTTGTTCCTTCAGCCAGTCACGCGCGGCGTCCAGCAGCATGGTGGCGGCCGCCGGGTCGTTGATGCATTCGAAGAAGCCCATCCCGCCGGTCGGGCGCACCTCGGCGTGCGCGGTCTTCGGGTTCACGAAGGCCGCCACACGCCCGATGGCCATTCCCTGCCCGTCGTACAGCACCCATCGTCGGGCCTTCCCGTCCTTCAGGAGCTTGTTGCGGTCGGGGTCGAAAACCTTTTCCACATCCTGCCTGAGGTGGGGGATCCAGTTGGGGTCGGTCCGGTAGATGCTCCAGGGAAGGCGCATCCAGTCGCGCAGGGTGCGCGCATCATCGGCGTAAACGAGCTTCATGCGGGTACGAAGGTGCGGATCGTCCGCGAAGCGCGCCACCTTTGCGGCATGCGCATCGTGCTCACCGGACCCATGTGCGCGGGCAAGAGCCGTGTCGGTTCAGCCCTGGCCGCGCATTTATCGCTCCCCTTCAGCGACCTCGACCGGATGGCGGAGGAGCACATCGGGGGCGCGATCGCGCCCTTCTTCGCCAGGGAGGGTGAGCATGCATTCCGCCGGTTGGAGGGCGAACTACTGCGGTCGTGGCTTGCACCGGGCAAGCCCGGGGTGCTGGCCACCGGTGGCGGAACCCTGGTCGACCCCGCCAACATGGCAGCGGCATTGGCCGGTTCCATTGTGGTGCACCTGCATGTGGGGGAGGAGGAGCTTGTGCGCCGCGTGCTGCGCTCCGGCCGCGATCGGCCGCTCTACCTGGGCCTGGACGAGGAAGGGGTGCGCCGGCGTACGCGCGAGCTCCTGGACGAACGTGGGCAGGCCTATGCGAAGTCGACCCTGGTGGTGGACGGGGAGGGCCCGGTGGAGGTGGTGGTGGGGCGCATCACGGGCGCCCTCGCCGGCGGTCAGGAGATCTGGACCCGGTCGTAGCGGCCCAGCTCCACGCTAATGTGCTCCTGGATCGTGGTGCTGAGCGTAAGTCCCACGATGTCCGCCCGGATGGGGAAGATGCGGTGCCTGCGGTCCACCAGAACCACGGATGTGAGCCGCTTAACGGGTACCTGCACCAGGTGGGCGGCGGCATGCATGAGCGTTCTGCCGCTCATCAGCACATCGTCCACCAGCACCACCACCCGCCCTTCCAGCCGCTCCAATGGCGCGGAAAGGGTGATGGGATTGGCGTGCGGGGCATCCTTGTCCATGCCGATCTCAAGCACTTCCACCCGGAAGGGGGCGATGTCCCCCAGCAGCTTGGCCAGGCGCTTCGCAAGTTTGGACCCGCGACCGCTGATGCCCACAAGGATCAGCTCGCGCTCGGCATGGTGCTCCTCGTGCAATTGGTGCGCGATGCGCTCCAGCTTGCGCCGCACCTGGTCGTGGTCGAGGATGAGCGTGGTGGTGGCCATCGTGGGTGCAAGGTAGCGCGGCGCTCAGGGACAGGCCACCCGCCCGCTCCATTCCCTGCCGTCCGTTCCCCTGAACCGCCAGAGCACGGCACCGTGCATGGCCGGTCCTTGCAGCGGCCCGGCCCCATCCGTGCGCAGGCTCCCCACCAGCCTTCCGTCCGTGCCGAGGATCGCCAGCATGCCCGCACAGGGTGCATCGATCACGAAGCCCTCTTCCGTGCACCATGCGCGAAGCCCGGGCCGGTGCACGTTCGCGATCCCCGTCGCCGCGGAGGTCACCGTTACGGTGGTGCTGTCCGTACGGCCACAGGCATCGGTGATGCGGTGTACCACATCGTAGCTGCCCGCCACCGCATAGGCATGCACGGGCTCCGTGGCTGTACTGGACGTGCCGTCACCGAACGACCAGGTATGCGCGGCCCCACCGGCGGTCACAGGCACGAACCGCACGCCGCCGTTGCCCAGGTCCTCCCATTGGAAGTCAGCCACGGGGTCCTGTGCGCCGATGTTCCAAGTGGTGAGGCTGTCCAGCACCACCTGCGCTGCGGCCTGTTGCAGGATGCCTGCGGTGTCGGGATGCATGGCGGTGGGGTGGAATGCGCCCACCGGGCTGCGCCGGAAGCAGGTGGCATACATGGTGCAGGCCACCAGGTAGCTGCCGGCCAGGGAGGGGTGGCTGCCGTCCTGTACATACAGGGCGATACCCGGGTGCATGGCGCGCACAAGGTCCCAGGCGGCACCGGCGGGGGCACAGGCCGCCGTGTTCGCCGTGGCCATCTGCAGGTAGCGCTCGCGCAGCAGCCCGTACATGCCCGCGTACGTGCATACCGGTGGCCAGTTGGCGCAGTTCTGCTGGTCGCCGTTCTGCCGTCCCCACGTCATGTAGAACACAGGGGTGGTACAGCTGTCGTTCGCCCGGATGGCATCCACAAGCTGCGCGGCGTACGGTAGCACCTCCACGTCCACCTGCCCTTGAGGAAAGCTGGGCAGCTGGCTCTGTTCCTGAAGCACCACGAAGTCCCACGGTGTGGAAGCGATGAGGGCCTGGCTGGTGGTATTGGTGGTGTGCATGGCCAGGGTGTGGCCGCCGGGCATGTTTGACGAGGCGTCCACCGTATCGCCCATGCTCGTGGCCACCTGTTCCACCAGCGTTGGCAGGGAGTTCGCCCCGGTGTAGCTGTTGCCGAGGAAGAGCATGCGGGTGACCTGGCCATGGGCCGCAAAGGCCATGGTCGATGCGAGCAGGAGGGAGTGTATGCGCATCATCGTGGGGTTGCAAAGATGGTGCGTGCTGTCCGCATGCGATACCTTGACCGCATGGAGCTGGTGTGGTGCGGGCTTCTTCTGCTGCTGGCCGAGGTGGTGGGCACGGTGGGCGGCTTCGGTTCAAGCATGCTGGTGATGCCGATCGCGGGCTGGTTCCTGCCCTTCACCGAGGCACTCGGGCTCACCGCTGTATTCCACGTGCTCAGCAACTTGGCGAAGGTGGTCCTGTTCCGCAAGGGCTTCTCCTGGCGGGTGTTCCTGTTGATGGCACTACCGGCCATGACCGGGGTGTACATAGGTGCACGCCTCACCGGGCGGTTCGATGGCGCGGTGCTGTCGCTGCTGCTGGGCGTACTGTTGGTGGTCCTCAGCGGGCTGCTGCTGTTGCTGCCCGCATTGCGCGTGGAGGCTTCGGGCAGGAACGCCCTGCTGGGCGGCGGGCTGTCGGGCTTTGTGGCAGGCCTGGTCGGAACGGGTGGCGCCATTCGTGGTGCCACGCTGGCCGCGTTCGGCCTGGAGAAGAGCGCATTCGTGTGCACCTCCGCCTGGATCGACCTGGGGGTGGACCTCACGCGATCGCTGGTCTATGTCGAGCAGGGCTATGTCAACGGCGAGGTTTGGCGCTGGCTGCCCGTGCTGGCCTTGGTCAGCATCGTGGGCTCTTGGGCCGGGCGTGCCGTGCTGGAGCAGGTCCCGCAGGAGCGGTTCCGCTCATGGGTGCTGGCGCTCGTGCTGTGCATCGGTGCCTACCTCGTGGTGCGCGAGGCCCGGCCGCTGCTCGTGGTGGCGCCGTGATCAGGACCGTCCGCCGCGCCGTGGTTCCGTGCCCACGGTGCTGTCCTGGTAGCGGCTTCCCGTGTATTTGATGATGCGGTCGAAGAGCTCGAGGTCCTGCGGGGCAAGCCTGCGGAAGCGGATGCACGAGCGACCGCGGTCGTAGGCCTTCAGGTCCTTGTTGAAGGCCACAAGCAGGTCGTGGTGCATCACGTAAAGGGCCATGAAGCTTTTCTGGTTGCCGATCGCGCAGAAGGCGGTGCCGTCCAGGTGGAATGTGGGCAGGCCGTTCGCCAGTTGCTCGCTCACACGCGGGAAGGCGCGCTTCACCAGGTCGCGCACCTGCAGCAGGGCATCGCGCCTCTCCTCAGGCAGGGCCTCGTAATAGGCTTCACAGGTGGCGGCGTCGATGCGCATGGGGATGTACGAATATCGTAGATCCCCGATACCCCGCAAGCGGACCTCATTTGCGGGCGGCCATCCACAGCTCGCGCCCGGCTCGCGGGGGGATGGAATTGTGGCAGTGTGTGAAGGTGACCTCCGGGAAAAGCGCCCGGAAAAGCAACTCGTATTCCGCCGCCGATCCCCCGAAGGGCGGACGGTCTCTGTTCAGCGCATCGTTGAATAGTACGCCCACCAGTTTCCCCCCGGGGTGCAGCAGGCGGTGCATCACCCGCACATAGTCCGCACGCAGCGACGGGTCGATGGCGCAGAAGAAGGTCTGCTCCAGGATGAGGTCGTATGCGCCCTCATGTGCGAAGACGTCGCCCACCAGCAGGTGTGCACGGGGAAAGTCGGGACATCGCTTCAGCAGATCGCCGTAGGGCGCATCGGTGAGGTCGATCACGAACACGTTGCGGAAGCCGCTGCGGTGTGCATG
The DNA here is from genome assembly GCA_964621425.1 of uncultured Chryseobacterium sp. GTDB lineage: Bacteria > Bacteroidota > Bacteroidia > Flavobacteriales_F > PHOS-HE28 > PHOS-HE28. The sequence continues at coordinate 4,535 of CAZUNW010000093.1, forward strand.
CTCCGCTTCATAGGCCCTCCCCGCCCCGGGGATCAGGATGCGCTGGTCCCTGTCCGTGAGCTGGTCGAGGTAGGCCCGGAGCGGGGGCGAGGGCGCACCGATATCCCAGCCGGTGTCACCGGCCAGATAGCGCGACTCCCAGAAGGTGCGGTCCAGGCTCATCGGCGATGGGGCTTGCCGGGTACTTCCGTACGGTTCGACCGGTCCAAGGCCCGAGGCCAAGTTAGCCCGCCGGTCAACCGTCGCACTGCGGTTGTCCTGGTGGTTGGTGTATGCAGGGGTCCCGGCCGTTGTCCGCGATCCACTGGTGCCTGCTCATTCTTCGGACGTGGGACGGGATTCCCCGTCGCCCAGCAGGAGCTTGATGCGCCGGCCTTCGCCACGGAGCAATTCGTGGGGCGGTATCCCAAGAACGTGCGCGATCCCGAGGTAGCGTTCAAGGCTCAGCTCCCGTTGGTTGTTCTCGATCCGGCAGTAAGCGTTCTGGGAGATCCCCAGACGTTGCGCCACCTCCGACTGGCTGATGCCGCGCACCCGCCGCAGCAGGCGTATGCGTTGGAGGATGCGGATGGTCAGGTCCTCAACCGGTTGCTCCATGGCCCGTCCCGGTCGTTCGTGCCCGGTTGTGGCTTGATCGTGCATAACGTGACGTGGTTTCGATGAACGCAGAGGCGGGTCATGCCGTGCGTGGCCTTTCGCAAGCGCTGACCCTCATGGCTGACATTCCTCACTTTACATTCCTCTGCGGTTGGCCTATCTTGCACGTCATGCGTTTCCCCATGGAATGGAAGCGGAACTTGGCGGGCGCTGACCTGAACGGTGGCCAATGGGAGGTTGGATCGGCAGGATCGCTGGCCGTCTTGTGCAAGGATACTAAATATAGGTAAAGTGTCAAAGGCGGTCAGGAAGGGTTTGCCCGGTCTGAACATGCGGTTCATCGAGGTGATGGGACGCCTCGGGTTGTCGGGTTATGCCTTGAGCAGGGTGCTGGGGACCTCAGAGGCCGTGATCAGCAACATCCGGAACGGCAAGAATCCGCCCAACGTCCTGTTGGTGCAGGAGTTGCTTCGTAAATATGTAGACATCGACCCCGGGTGGTTGATCACCGGTCGCGGTTCCATGTTCCGCAGTGACCGTGCCGTCGGTTCCGTTGAGGGCAATGCCGATCAACTGCTGGATGGCATCGTAGAACAGCTGGATCGCATGGAGGGACTCTTGAAACGCTCGATCGAGGCGCAGTTCGAGCGCAACATGTTGAACGACGAGGCGGTGAGCGACCTGGAGAAACAGGTGGACCGTCTGGAGAAGGGCCTCGAGGCGCTCAGGAAAGACCGTCGTAAAAACGGGTGACCGTTTGCTCCACGTGCCAGAGGCGCTCGTGCGCCTCCTCGGCCACCGCGAGCACATCCCGATCGATCCCGTTGGCGTGTGCCATGGAGATGCCTGTCCGCAGGCTGAGGTGATAGGCACGCAGTTGCTCCGGGCAGCGATGCCCCAGGTCGAACACGGGCATGTCGCCCATCAGGGCGAGCTGCCGCAGGAGGTTGGCGAATTTGAGCAGGTTCCTCCGGCATTTGCGCTCATGGGCCAGTACGAGGCCAGGGTGCGACCCGAACGCGGAGAGGCTTACGCGCTCCACCGCGTCCGCCATGCGGGGCAGGTCGGACCCGCAACGCTCCAGGATCTCGCGCAGCCCTGGGAACTCGATCACGCTGTTGACCGGTGTTCCCTCGATCGGTTTTACCATAGCGCTCCGCGGTTAGACGCCGGAATTTACCCCGGCACGGACGCCTGTGTCAAGACCGGTGCACCTCCCCGGGGTGGCGCAGGGTCCGATGGGGCTACCCGATGCGGTCCAGTCGCACCACGTTCTCCACGTGGAAGGTGTGCGGGAACATGTCAACCGGCCGCACATGCGTCACCCGGTACCGGTCGGCCAACAGCGCCAGGTCACGGGCCTGCGTGGCTGGGTTGCAGCTCACGTAGACGATGCGCGGTGGGGCCATCTCGCGCAGCCGCATCACCACGTCCTCGTGCATCCCTGCGCGCGGCGGGTCGGTGATCACCACGTCCGGCACTCCGTTGCGCTCCATGAAGGACGGGTCCAGCATATGCCGCAGGTCCCCGGCCTCGAAGTGCACGTTGGTGATGCTGTTCAGCCGTGCGTTGGCCCACGCGTCCTGCACGGCCTCGGGCACGATCTCCGCGCCCACCACCTGCGCCGCCATCCCTGCCACGAAAAGGCTGATGCTGCCTGCCCCGCAATAGAGGTCGTACACGCGCTCCGACCCGGTCAGCCCCGCCAGGTCACGCGTCAGGGCGTACATCGCCTGGGCCTGCGCCGGATTGGTCTGGAAGAAGCTCTTCGGCCCGATGCGGTAGCGGAGGTCGCGCCCTGTGGCTCCGTCCGCGAATACCTCCTCGAGGTGGTCGCGGCCATGGTGCACGTGCATCTCCAGGTCCCAAAGGGTGTCGTTGCGCTTGGTGTTCACCGTCCACATCAGGCTGGTGAGACCGGGGAAGGCCTTCACCAGTTCGTCCAGCAGGGCGGTGCGCTGGTCCGGCCGGTCCTCCCCGAAGGCGATGAGGACCATGCACTCGCCGGTGAGGGTGGTGCGCACCATCACCGTGCGCAGGCCGCCGTGGTGCTCGCGGATGTTATAGTAGGTGATGCCGAGAGCTGCGGAACGTTCGCGGATGAAGTTGCGGACGGCGTCACTGGGCGCGGGTTGCAGGTGGCATTCGTTCACCTGAAGCACACGGTCGAAGCGCTGCGGGATGTGGAATCCCAAGGCATTGCGGTCCTGGATCTCGCCGAGTGTGCGCAGTTCGGCGTGTGTGAACCAACGGTGTGCGCTCGCGGTGAACTCCAGCTTGTTGCGGTAGCCGCGCGTGGCAGGTGAGGGTAGCGTGGGCAACACCTCCGGCAGCTCCAGCCCGCCGAGCCGCTCCAGGTTGTCGATCACCTGCTGCCGTTTGTAGTGCAGCTGCTGCGTGTAGTCGAGGTCCTGCCACTTGCAGCCCCCGCAGGTGCCGAAATGCGCGCAGAACGGGGCCACACGGTCCGGACTCGGGCTTACGATGCGCGTGGCGCAGGCTTCCGCATAGCTTTTCTTGCGGGTGTGTATGCTCAGGTCGGCCGTGTCCCCAGGCACCGCGCCGGTGACGAACACGACCATCCCGTCCAGCCGTGCAAGGGCCTTGCCGTTCGCGCCCCAGCCGGTGACGGGCACGGCCTCCACCAGTTCGGGGCCGCGTGCACGGGCCTTCTTGGAGCGCGACATGGCCGGCGAAGATACCGGTGCGGTCCGGGGATCACGCACGGGCCCGGCGCATCGCCCCTTCGTGTGTCTCATAATTTCGGTGCCGCGCCATGGCCATCCTCGCCAAGTTCCTTGTGCTCATCGGTGGCAGGTATTTCCTGCTCGCCGGACTCGCGTTCCTGGTCTTCCATGTGCTGCTGCGCAAGAGGTGGGCGCATCGCAGGCTGCAACTTCACTGGCCGCTCCCCTCCGATCACCTGCGCGAGATCGGGTATTCGGTCGTGACCATTTTCATCTTCGCCGTTGTGGCGTGGCTCTGCATGGTTCACCCCGCCATCGCCCCCCACACAACCCTCTACCACGACATGGCAGCATACGGCTGGGCCTGGTACATCCTGGCCTATCCGGTGATGCTCGTTATGCACGACACGTACTTCTACTTCACCCACCGCCTGATGCACCATCGGCTGATATTCCCCTACGTGCACCTGGTGCATCACCGCTCCACCAACCCCTCGCCGTGGGCGGCCTATGCCTTCCACCCCTTGGAGGCCCTGGTGGAAACGGGCATCGTCCCGGTCTTCCTGTTCACCATACCCGTGCACCGTTCGCACTTCGTCCTGTTCTTCCTGCTGATGATCGTGTACAACGTTTACGGGCACCTGGGCTACGAACTCTATCCGAGGGGGTTCCATCGCACGAACATCGGACGCTGGATCAACACCTCGGTGAACCACAACCTGCACCACCGGCATTTCACAGGTAACTACGGTTTGTACCTGCTGTTCTGGGACCGGATGCTCGGAACCATCCGTCCGGACTATGACGAGCGCTTCGATGAAGCGACCTCCCGCTCGCAGCCGTCCGCCCCGCATGGCGCCGTCCCGTAGCTTTGCGGCCGCGTAAACCGCGCCAGGCTCCATGCAGCACGCTTCCACCTCACAGACCCGCACCCGGCAGGCCATCGAGCTTGAGGAGCGCTACGGCGCCCACAACTACCACCCACTCCCGGTGGTGCTCGACAGCGGCAAGGGCGTGTTCGTTTGGGACGTGGAGGGGAAGCGTTATTACGACTTCCTAAGCGCGTACAGCGCCGTGAACCAGGGCCACTGCCACCCCCGGCTGGTGAAGGTGATGCAGGAACAGGCCGCGCGCATGACGCTCACCAGCCGCGCCTTCTACAACAGCGTGCTCGGCGAGTACGAGCGCACCGTGTGCACGCTTTTCGGCTACGACCGCATGCTGCCCATGAACACCGGCGCCGAGGCCGTGGAGACCGCGATCAAGATGGCGCGCAAGTGGGGCTACGAGAAGAAGGGCATCCCGGCGGGGAGGGCCAAGGTCATCGTGTGCGATGGCAACTTCCACGGCCGCACCATCACCATCGTTGGCATGAGCACCGACCCCGACAGCCAGGGCGGCTTCGGGCCG
>CAZUNW010000094.1:0-322 GCA_964621425.1 uncultured Chryseobacterium sp.
CAAGGAGGAGATGCGGCAGCAGCTGCAGTACGACTACGACAAGAAGGAGGCTCTGCTGGTCGCCGAGCAGGAAAAGCGTGATGCCGTTGCGGCGGCGGAACTGCGTCGGCGGAACCTGCAGCGAAACGCATTCATCGGCGGATTCGTGCTGATGCTGGGGCTGGCTGTGGTGAGCTACCGGAGCTACCGGATGAAGAAGCGCGACAACGCCATCATCAGCCATGAGCGCGCACGCAGCGAAGAACTATTGCTGAACATCCTGCCCGCCACCGTGGCTGAGGAACTGAAGGCGAGGGGTGAGGCGGATGCCGTCCTGATCGAG
>CAZUNW010000094.1:332-6082 GCA_964621425.1 uncultured Chryseobacterium sp.
GCTTCCAGTCCATCGATGAGCTGGCCGAGATGGAGAAGCCAACTCAAAGCAGCCTCTTGGACTGCACCGGGGTCTTTCACGGCCATCCTGCGTTGCTCGACCCTTACAGAGCGGCCTGCTATGCGCGGGTCTCGCGCCTTGGATGGCCGCGAAATACCTCCGGTTCGTTACCAAGGTCTACTTCGAGATGGCTTCTTGGCCGTTGAGGCGGATGCCGTCCTGATCGATGAGGCCACGGTGCTGTTCACCGATTTCAAGGGCTTTACCGCGATGAGCGAGCAGGTGACACCGCGGCAGCTGGTGAAGGACCTGCACGAGTGCTTCAGTGCCTTCGACCACATCTGTACGCGGCATGGCCTGGAGAAGATCAAGACCATTGGCGATGCCTACATGGCCGCGGGTGGACTGCCCCGGCCCAACAGCACCCACGCCCTGGATGTGGTGCATGCCGCATTGGCGATGCGCGATTTCATCGCGGATGGCAAGGCGCGCAGGGTCGCTGCCGGGCTTCCATATTTCGAGGTGCGCATCGGCATCCACACGGGCCCGGTGGTGGCCGGTATCGTGGGCGTGAAGAAGTTCCAGTATGACATCTGGGGCGACACGGTGAACACCGCCAGCCGCATGGAGAGCAGTGGTGCCGTAGGGCAGGTGAACATCAGCGAGGCCACTTACGCGTTGGTCCGGGACGAGCAGGGCCTGCTGTTCACGTCCCGCGGCCGGGTGGCGGCGAAAGGGAAGGGTGAGCTGGGGATGTACTTCGTGGATCGGGAGGCGGCGGATGCAGTTGCAGTACCCATTGAGCGGCTCGGCGCGTTGCTGCCTGTCGGGTAGGAGAGCTGGACGACCCCGGGTCAGGCGAGCGGATCGGCGAGTTGCAGCTCGGGATAGCACCAGGGTTCGCTGGCCACCGGTGTGTTGCCGGATGCGGTTCGGCCCAGCAGTGGTCGAACCGGATGCGCGGTCATGGCATCCGCTGGGTATGGCTTCATCAACGAGGTGATCACTGCTTCGCCCGCGGCGCCGTGCAGTGGTCCCAGCCATGATCCCTGCTCCGCCGCACCGAGGATAACGGGCATGCGCGATCCCTCCAGCTTCGGGTTGTTGTGGATCCGCCGCATCAGGTCGTTCCCTGCGCAGGTCACGATGCTGAAGGTGTATTGCATCTCCCCACTGGCCGGATCCTGCCAGCGATCCCACAGTCCGGCCAGCGCGAACGGGCTCCGGTCCTTCGGGTGGATGTAATAGGGGTAGGTCCCCCGGCCAAGGTGATGGTGCTCATAGAAGCCCTCCACATGCACGATGCAGCGGCGTTGACGAGCACTGTCCCGGAATGCCGGTTTCACAAGGATGGTCTCGCCACGGGCGTTCAGCGTGCGGCCCTGGATCTGTCTGCGCATGGCATCATCCTTCACCCAGCCGGGCACCAGGCCCCAGCGGGCGAGCCTGGGTTCGCGGGGTTCGGCGTTGGTGTATACGACCAGCGAGGGGTGTGCGAAGGCATTTGCGTGGTGCAGGTCGATGCCGCCGTGGCGGGCGATATCCTCCCTGAGTTTCACCACGGCCTGCTGGCCCCCGCGCTCCCGGGCGATGCGGACCGCCATCTCCTCCCGCGCCTTCACGCTGTAGCACATGCCGTTGGAGTGCACAGGACCGTGCACACCGCGAAGTTCGCACACCTTTGGGCCCATGCGCCCCACGCACCGGTACCTCTTCATCCTGGCACCCCCTCCGGCGCTCGCAGACGAGGTCTGGCGCTTGCGCGATGCCCTCCTGCAGCGCATCGGGCCGTTCCGCGGGCGACTGGTGGTGCCGCACCTCACGCTCTGCTTCGCTGACCTGACTGCATCGCACGAGGCCGATCTCGACACGGCACTGGCCCTTGCGGCCGCCGCTTGCACGCCCTTCCGCCTGCACTACAAGGGCATCACGCACTTCCCCGATGAACGCACCATCTATATCGATGTGGTGGGCAAGGAGAATGTGGGCGCCGTCCGTCAGGCCTTGGTGGACCGGCTGTGCGGCTTGGAGACGGTGGCATCGGTGCTGCGGATCACCGGACATCCCCACCTCACCATCGCCGCAGGCCTGTCCACGGCGCAGTTCTCCGCCGCATGGTCCATGCTTGCTCCACATGCCTTCGAGGCAGAGGGATCCGTGGATGCATTCGTTCTCTTGAAGCGCACCCTGCTTCCCGATGCCCGGTACACTGAGTTGCGACGCAGGCCGTTCGGAGCGTGACCGGGGTCAGCCGGCTGCCGCGTTTCGTGCGCCCTCTGCGGTGATGGCCAGGTGGGAGCTGTGGTGCACGCATTTTCCGTGACGGATGACCAGCAGCTGTGGGGACTCGTGCCGGACCCCATAGCGGGCGGCGATGGCATCGGAGATGTCCCGGTGGCGGAGCAGGTCCAGCAGGTGGATGACGGCATCCTCAGGCCCCCAGGCGCGCTTCAGACGGTCCAGCGCTGTGCTGCTGATGGAGCAGCGGGTGCTGTGCTTGAACACGAGCACCGGGAACTCCCGGGAGGCCTGGTCGATGGCATCGAGTTGGTCGAGCTGCGTAAGGGATGTCCACTCCATGGTGCAAAGGTGGGGATGGCAGGACATGCTTTGCACATGCTACATTGACTTGCGCCGGGTGCCGATGAAGTCGTCATGGGGACCGGTGCCGTTCCGTACCATCCCGAACAATGTCCTTCCAGCATGACGCGATCACTTACGTACTTCGTCACGTGAACCCGCAGACCAACGCTCTCCAGGAAGCGCACATCGAGACCGAAATGGCCGCGCTTGCGGCCCGCTTCATCAACAGTACGAACCGCCATGTGTTCCTCACGGGAAAGGCGGGAACGGGCAAGACGACTTTCCTGCACAAGCTGGCCGCGAGCACCCACAAGCGGTATGTCATCCTGGCGCCCACGGGCATCGCGGCGCTGAACGCCAGGGGAGTCACCATCCACAGCCAGTTCCTGTTGCCTTTCGGCGCCTTTCTACCCGTGAAGCAACGCCCGGCGGACATCCCGGAGGGTGCGTTCCATGATCAGGACACGCTTACGCGTCGGCACCCGCTCAACGCCGTAAGGCGCAATGTGCTCCGTGAGGTCGACCTGCTCATCATCGACGAGGTGAGCATGCTTCGTGCGGACGTCCTTGACGCCATCGACTTCCGCATGCGCGCCGTCCGTCAGAACCGCAACCTGTCGTTCGGCGGAGCCCAGGTGCTGTTGATCGGTGACCTGTACCAGCTGCCGCCCGTGGTGAAGGACGAGGAATGGCGTGTGATGCAGCGCTACTATGCCAGCATGCATTTCTTCGAGAGCCTCGTGCTGAAGCAGCATGGGCATGCGCACATCGAGCTGGACAGGATCTTTCGCCAGCAGGACGACGGATTCATCCGTATCCTGAACGATCTGCGCAACAACACGGTCAGTACGGAGGATGTGGTGGAGCTCAACAAGCACTACCGTGCGGAGATCGGCGCCACGGACAGCGAGGGTGTGATCACGCTCACCACGCACAACAGCAAGGCGGATGACCTCAATCAGCGAGCGCTCGCGCAGCTTGCAGGCGATGCACGGAGCTATGAGGCGGTGGTCGAAGGGGACTTTCCCACGTCCATGTATCCTGTGCCGGAGCGCATCGAGCTGAAGGTGGGTGCCCAGCTGATGTTCGTGAAGAACGACGTGGACAAGGCCTACTTCAACGGCAAGCTGGCCCGCGTGGAGGGCATCGGAACCGGGGGCGTCACGGTGCGCATGTCTGAGGGCGCGGGTGACACGCTGTCCAAGGGCACCTACCTGCTCACGCGGGCGACCTGGGAGAACAAGCGCTATGTGGTGGACCCGGCCACGAAGGAGCAGAAGGAGGAGGTACTGGGCACCTTTGAGCAATATCCGGTGAAGCTTGCGTGGGCCATCACGGTGCACAAGAGCCAGGGCCTTACGTTCAGCAGGGCCATCATCGATGTGGGTCAGGCCTTCGCGCCGGGCCAGGTCTACGTGGCGCTGTCACGCCTGCGTTCGCTGGAGGGCCTCCTCCTGCGCACGCGCATCGATCCGTCCGTGGTGAGCACCGATCGTGAGGTGGTTGACTTCACCCGGCGCGGCGCACAACAGGAGCCGCTGCCAGAACAGCTTCGTGCACAGCAGCGCGTCTACCTGCAGCAGCTGCTAACGGGCACCTTCGACCTTGGCGATGTCCTGCGCAAGGTGGAGTGGACCATGAAGGACCATCCGGAGACAGCCCAGTTCGAGGACGACAGCATGAAGACGGCCCTTCAGGTGCTGCGCGACACGCTGCGGGCGGAGGAGGACAACACGATGAAGTTCCGCGGTCAGCTGATGCGGTTGTTGGGTGCGGACAAGCGCGAGGAACTGCTCTTGCGCATCGAGAAGGGCGGCACCTACTATGGCGACCTGCTGAATGAACGGATGAAGGCCCTTGTCCAGCACATCGCGCAGGCCGAGCTCTTGAGCCGTACCAAGGAGTACACCAACGCGCTGAAGGAGATCGACGGCATGCTGATGAAGCGCATCGCGACCATCGCCAAGGTGGGCCATCTCACCGGCTGCATTCTTGACGGCACGGAGGTGACGCGGCAGGAGGACCTGGAGCGGGGTTTGGCGGCGAAGCGGGCAGCCTTGGTGGGCGAGGCGCGCACATGGGCCGAGGAGCACAGGCCGAAAGGGAGGTCCGGCAAGAAGCGTGTGCGCCGCAAGGACGGTGATGGGTCGGAGGAAGGAGGTGCCGGCGGGGCATCCGCCCGTACCGCGAAGGGGGGCACCTACGAACGTACGTATGCCCTGGCCAAGGAGGGCCTCTCCGCCGAGCGTATCGCCGCGGAGCGCAGCATGGCGAAGAGCACCATCGAAGGGCACTTTGCACGGGGCATCGGCGAGGGGGTGCTCGACATCGATGCGTTGATGTCCTCCGCTGAGCGTGACCTTATCGCCGACTGGATGAGGGAGAACGTGAAGCAGGGGCTTGACGGGGCGCAGAGGCATTTTGGCGGCCGCTTCACTTACGGCCAGTTGCGCATGGTACAGGCGTGGGTGAAGCGCGGCGAGTGAGCATTGCCGCATTGGTTCTGACTCCCGGGGGCAGGATGGTCGAGTCTGCGGACATTCGAACGGAACGACCGGGACGGAGCGGCCATGGTGGCCATGGATGCGCTGCACCATTCACAGGCGGTACCGGTCCGTCGTGGCGCCCATGCTCTGAACATCGGACGATATGCTGTTGTGGCATGAGCGGTTGACGTGCCCCCGCGCGGTGCTGGATGTGGATTTTCCCCGATGTCATGGCCTTCATCCGGCCGCGATGCGATGATGCAGAGCGGCAACCGCCCTGAAAGAGCAGTGATGTTCAGATACTGAAGTGAATCTCGGTGATGTGGCCCCCGGCACCTATGCGCTGGTGTGGACGGACGGCGGTGCGCATCGGGTGGTCATCCGATAGGGATGCCCACCCCGGCGGCGGTGATGGCCGTTACGCGGCCGACGACACACGGGTGAGCCTGGCCTTGCGCTCGGCGGGTGTGGGCGTCCTCTCCCAGCCTGGCGCGTAGGGCCTGAAATGCCCGGACGCGTCAACCTCTGCCGCACGGATACGTCCGTCCAGGTAGGCGGCGAGGGTGCGTGCACCTGGGTGCCGGCGGTCCTGGAGAATGAGCATGGCGGCATTGGCCCCGGCACGGACGGCGATGGGGACCCCGCCACCGAGCTCCGCCCAATGGCCCCCGAGATAGAGCC
>CAZUNW010000094.1:6092-9210 GCA_964621425.1 uncultured Chryseobacterium sp.
TCATCTTCGCACTGATGGTCTCGCCATCGTCGGTGGTGCCGTGCACGATCAGCTTGCCGACGAGCGGCGACGAGAAGCCATGCCAGATGGTTGCCGCGCTGATCGGCCCCTTCAGCAATCCCTCGTCGTCGCAGTAGATGATGTGGTTCGAGAGACCGGGAGCCAGCCGTTCCTCCACGCGCTGGATCAGGATCTCCGCATATTCCTTCTTCAGTTGTTCATAGGCCTCTCCGCGTTCGGTGCCATCCGCTCCGGTGCGCCACCTGTCGTGGGCCGCGAATTCCGCCGGGATGTAGATCGTGAGGGTGCCCATGCCCTCGGGCGCAAGTCCGGGGTCGCGCAGCGAAGGGGCCAGCAGGCTGATGCCGACCTCATGGGGCCCTCCGGTGCACTGGCGCTCGCGCGGCACATCGTCCTTGCTGAGGTAGATCATCTCCTCGCCAAAGCCGAAGCTCTGCGTGGGGCGGTCAAGGGCCAGCGCCACGGTGACCGAGCTGGGATAGAGCTCGGCATCGCGCAGTTTGCGCTTCAATGTCTTCGGCACCGCGTCCGGTGGCAACATGCGTTCGTACAGCGCCTCGACGTCGCAAGCCCCCACCACCTGCCCGGCATGTACCACATGGCCCATCCCGTTCCGGGTGAACCGCACACCGCAGGCACGCCCGTTCTCCAGCAGCACCTCGTCGACGCGGCATTTGTAATGCACCTCCTGGCCGAGGCTTGTGATCACATGCACCAGCCATTCAGGGAACACCTGGCTCCCGCCCACCGGGGGCAGCTGATAGTCACCCACATGGGCCCACCCGATGGGCACAAGGCAGCTCAGCAGGTCCATTTCGGAGGAGAAGACCCGCTGGAGGCGCTCATCCTTGAAGTAGCGGGAGAGCCCGCGCTGCACGCCTTCGCGGCCGGTGAACCGGAGGTGGGGAATGAAGGCGCGTGCGAACCGCAGTTTCGAGAACAGGTGGACGACCTTTTCCACGAGGCCCTTGGACTCCTCCGTTCGCATGAACGTGCCGAGCGCCTCGAAGGCCCTGCCGATGCGGTATGCATCGCGGAAGAAGCGCTCGATCCCGGCCCGTTCATGTGGGAAATCGCGGATCCACTCGGCCTTCAGGTCGTCCGGCCTGTCGGTGAGCAGGTAATTGAAACTGTCACCCTGGTAGCGTTTGATGCGCTTCTGGGCCGCGGCTGTTGGATGGTCCGGACCGATCACATCGAACACCCGTGTCACCAGCCCCTTGGGACCGAGCTGGTTCAGCCAATGGATGGCGCTGTCGAACCGGTGGTCCATGCGGCGGAACCCGGCCAGGTAGCCGCCTGGGCGGGCATCCATCTCCAGGACGCAGACGCTCAAGCCGGCGCGGGACAACAGCGCGGCCGAGGTCAGGCCACCAAGGCCAGCGCCTATGACCACCACGTCATAGCGTGGACGGAAGGAGGATGTCCGCTTCAAGGTTTTCGTCTGCCGGTCCCGGGGCCGTGATGGTTGAGCTGTTATCCCTCTCAGAACGCCATGCGCGTTAGTTGTGTTCATCGCGGACCTGTAACGACCGCCGGACTAGACGCTGTTCAGCGCACCTTGACGAGGTCCTTCACCTGCTGGCGACGTCCGTTCTGTATGCGGCAGTGGTACAGGCCGGCCGGCAGATCTCCGAGGTCGACGTCCAGCATGTGTGTGCCGGCCGGGGTGTCGTGGTTGCGCAGCACGCGCATTGTAAGGCCCTGGGCATCGAAGAGGTGCATGGCCACACGCCCTCCGTCGCTGGTGTAGCGAAGGGTGGTGCGCTCGGTGAAGGGGTTCGGCCACGCGTCCAGCAAGCTGGTGCCCGCTCCCTGATTGGCCTCGTTGATGCCGATGCCCAGGCAGCCGTCGGGGTCGACCACCGCCAGCGGCTGGTAGGTGCTGAGCAGCACGGTGTCCACATCGGCCTGGTCCACACAGAACCAGTCGCGCAGCACGCTGGCATACACACTGCGGAAGTCGTATTGCATGGGCAGGTTGGTGGTGAAGTTCGTGTTGGGGCTGATGGTCGGGTTGCTGCCCAGCAGGCCGGGGATCACCTTGGTCCCGAACAGGAACATGGGTGCTGCCGCGCCATGGTCGGTGCCACCGGAGGCGTTGCTCATCACGCGCCGGCCGAACTCGCTGAAGGTCATTCCGAGCACGCGGTCCTGCAGACCCAGCAGCTGCAGGTCCTCCTGGAAGGCCCGGATGGCGTTGCTAACCCCCTGCAGCAGGTCAGCGTGCATACCGGCGGTGGTGTCGTTGGTGAGGGTCTGTTGGGCATGGGTATCGAAGCCCTGCTCACTCACCCAGTAGATCTTGGTCCGCAGGCCGCCGCAGATCAACTGGGCCACGATCTTCAGGGCCTGTGCCAGTTGTGCCCCCGGTTGCCCACCGGTGGGGTAGAGGGTGCTCAGGTTGCACCCGGCGAGGGCGGCCGCGTTGATCACGTCGCCGTACAGGTCGGTCTGGCGTTGCACGGTGCGCACGTACGCAAGCTTGCCGCCCTTGCAGTCGGCGGTAAGGGGGTCTGTGTAAATGTTGTTGGTGAGGTTGAGGGGGTCCGCCGTATTGTAAATGGCCGCGCCCATGCTCACGCCGAGGTGCTGCAGGCCGGGGCCGATCGGTCCGCCCACCCGGATGGCAAGCGGGTCCGGCATGTCCGGATTGGGATAGCCCACCGGGTAGTTGGGGTGCTCCAGGTGCAGGAAACGTCCCGCCCATCCGCTGTCCAGCAGTTCGTTCGCGTTCGCACCGGTCTCCCAGATATCCGTGCTGCGGAAGTGGCTGAAGTTGGGGTCGGGATAGCCCACTCCCTGGATGATGGCCAGCTTGCCATCGTCCCAGAGGTCCATCAGCCCGGTCATGCGCGGATGCAGGCCGGTGGCCCCGTTGGTGCCGCTCAGGGGCAGCACGCTGCTCTCGGGCACCAGCACGTTGCTGCGGAACTGGCTAAGCAGCTGGTACTGGTCCACGGGTATCACGGTGCTCAGCCCGTCATTGCCGCCGTAGAGCTGCACCACCACCAGCACGCGATCGTCACCCACCCCGTTGAGCAGGGGCGCGAGCACCGGGTTCGCGAAGCCGCGTACGGTGAGGCCGCCCATCGTG
>CAZUNW010000095.1:0-2714 GCA_964621425.1 uncultured Chryseobacterium sp.
GGAGTGCCCACCGGCGAATGGCGCTTCCACGACGAGAGCGGTGCGCTGGCCAGGACCGTGGCGTACGACAGCACCGGCGCAGTGATCCCGGGTCAATGAGGGCCTGAGCCGGGCTCCGTACCTTCGGGACCCGCTACCAGCGGGCCCCCCTGTGATCGCCCCCGATGCCATCCAACGCGTCAAGGACGCCGTGCGCGTTGAGGAGGTGGTGGGCGATTTCGTGGCCCTGAAACGCAAGGGGGCACGCTACCTCGGCCTGTGCCCCTTCCACAACGAGAAGACCCCGAGCTTCAACGTCACACCCGCGCTGGGCATCTTCAAATGCTTCGGCTGTGGGGAGGCCGGTGACGCCATCACATTCCTGCAGAAGCACGAGCACCTGGCCTACGTGGAGGCCATCCGCTGGCTGGCCAAGCGCTACGGCATTGACCTTCCCGAGGAGGAGGCATCGCCTGAGCAGCAGCTGGAGCACAGCGAGCGGGAGAGCCTGGCCGCCGTGCAGCGCTTCGCCACCGACTGGAGCATGCGCCAGCTGTGGGAGACCGACGAAGGCCGACGGATCGGTCTGGCCTACTTCCAGGAGCGCGGCTTCCGCGAGGAGGTGGTGCGGACCTTCCAGCTGGGCTACGTCCCCGAACAAGGCGCCGCCTTCGCCAGCGCCGCGCGTGCCCAGGGCTTCGAACCCGACCTGCTGGAGAAGGCCGGATGGATCAAGCGACGCGAGGATGGGACAGCGTGGGACTTCTTCGCCGGACGCGTGACCTTCCCGGTGCACGGGCTCGGGGGGCAGGTGATCGCCTTCGGCGCCCGCACGTTGCGCAGTGACAAGAAACTGCCGAAGTACTTCAACAGCCCCGAAAGCGCGCTCTACATAAAGAGCAGGTCGCTGTACGGCATCCACTTCGCCAAGAAGGCAATCGCCGAAAGCGGGACCTGCCTGCTGGTGGAGGGCTACACCGATGTGATCAGCCTGCACCAGGCCGGCATCCAGAACGTGGTGGCCAGCAGCGGCACAAGCCTCACAGAGGACCAGGTGCGGCTGATCAAGCGCTACGCGCGGCAGGTCACCATCCTGTACGATGGTGACCCGGCCGGGATCAAGGCCAGCCTGCGGGGCATCGACCTGATCCTTGCCGAGGGGCTGGGGGTGAAAGTGGTCCTTTTCCCCGACGGGGAGGATCCCGACAGCTTCGCACGCACACGCCCGAGCGGCGAAGTGGAGGCCTTCCTGCGCGACAGCGCCAAGGATTTCCTGGCCTTCAAGACCGAGCTCCTGGTGCGCGATACGGAAGGCGACCCCGTGCGCAAGGCGGCGGCCATACACGACATCGTGGAGAGCATCGCCCGCATACCGGACCAGGTTCTGCGGCAGCTGTACATCCAGCAATGCGGCCGCCTCCTGGAGGTGAGCGAGCAGGCGTTGCTGAGCGAGCTGAACAAGGTGCTGCGGCGCGCCTACCGCAAACAGCAGGGCCATGGCGACGAACCCGAGGTGCTGACGCCGCAGGTCCAGGCGCCCCAACCCACGCCCGTGGCCGAAAAAGGCACCAGCGCGCAGGAACGCGACCTGCTGCGCATGCTGCTGCTGTATGGGCACATGAGCATCCGCGTTCCCTACCGGAACGAGGACGGCACCACCTCAGAGGACGATTCCAGCGTGGCCGAGTACATGTTCGAGCTCCTGGCCATCGATGAGATCCTCTTCGACGAGCCGCTGTTCAAGGAGATCTACATGGACTACCGCCACACGCGCAACCTGGGACAGGAGGTGGAGAGCACGCGTTACACCGCCCACCAGCAGGAGGACTGGCGCAAGCTGGCCATCGATCTGCTCACCGAAAGGCACCAGTTGAGCCCCAACTGGAAGGAGCGGCACCGCATCCATACCACGCACGAGAGCGACAAGCTCCTCGATGCGCTGGAGGAGGGGATCGACATCCTGCGGGAGCGGCGCTTGGACCGCATGATCGAGGAGCTGGACAATGCGCTCAGGTCCGCCACGGAAGCCGGCGAACAGGCCGACATCATCAGCAGGAAGATGAGCCTGAACAACGCAAAGGTTAAGCTGGCCCGAAAGACCGGTCGCGTGGTGGTGGGGTGACCGGGAAGGCGGTCAGGCTCAGCGGTGCAGCGCGGAATGCCCCGCACCGGGCGCGGCAGGGGCCATGCCACGCTCCACACGCGTCACGAAATACACCGTCTCACCCATCCAGGGCAGGCGTGCATAGCGCTCCACGTAGTGCAGGTTCACCCGCTCGCCGGTGAGGCTCACCTCCTCGAGCTCCCGGTAAAGGCCCTCCTCCCCCTTTTCCACACTGAAGTTGAAGACCTCGTTGAACGCGGCCCCACGCGGGTCGATCGCACCGAAGCTCTGCATGTTCAACTGGCCCTCCCAGGTCTTGAAGAGGACCCCGCGCTTGCTGAGCTTGATGACCATGCCGCTGCGCGTGCCCTCACTGTACGAGGCAAGGTGCAGGAACACCAGCCACGCTCCAAGAAGAACGGCGGCCAGCAGCACGAGGCGCACCAAGGAACGCCGGAGGCGCTGGCCCAGCGGGCGGCGGGCCTGCGCGTTGGAGGAGCTCATGGGCGCAAGATAACCGGCCCTGCGAACGCCAGCCGCTACCTTGCGTTGGCCGATCCGGTCTGTTATCCCATGCAACGCGCCATATTCCGCCTGCTCATGGCTCAGATCTTTTTTATGTTTTAAATAC
>CAZUNW010000095.1:2724-9153 GCA_964621425.1 uncultured Chryseobacterium sp.
CCTGCTTGCACACCTCAACCGGGCCTTGCTTCCCAAGCTCTGGGACAAGGACCTGACCCGGTTGAGCCGCGGCCAGAAACTGCTGGTGGCCTGGCGTTATTGGGTGACGCGCAACGCCCTTTAGAAAAAGCGAGGGCGGGACATCCGCGATGCCCCGCCCCCCTGAGGTCGAACGATGCCGTGCTACTGCACCACCAGGGTGCGCGTAACCTGTCCGCGGTCGGTGACCAAACGCAGCAGGTAGGTGCCGGC
The DNA here is from genome assembly GCA_964621425.1 of uncultured Chryseobacterium sp. Lineage (GTDB taxonomy): Bacteria > Bacteroidota > Bacteroidia > Flavobacteriales_F > PHOS-HE28 > PHOS-HE28. The sequence goes on from CAZUNW010000095.1 coordinate 2,977, forward strand.
GGGTGTGGCGGAGAGGTCAAGGTCATGGCGGATGTCCGCCCGCCCGGGGCCCGGCACACGCTCCCCGCGTACGATGCGTCCGTCCAGGGCGAGCATCTCCAGGCGCGCCGATGCGGTCGCCTCACTGAACGCCAGGGCCACCACCGCGCGGTCGCGCGCCGGATTGGGCATCACATCGAAGCGCGCCACCCCGACCGCCACTTCAGGCACACTGATGCCGCAGGGATCGGCCAGCAGGGTCAGGGGCACCGCAGTGGTGTCGTTGGGGCAGAAGCTGCTGGTGGCCACGTAGCGGAAGGTGAAGGTGCCGGCACCGTAGATCGACGGGTTGATCACCACGTTGTAGGGGCCCAACAGGAAGCCCAGCGGGTCCAGCCACACGCCCGTTTGGGAAGGGCCACCGGTGAGTCCCGGGCTGAGGGTGAGCAGCGTGTCCGACGCACAGGCGGTCAGCGGCACGGCCGTACCGGCGTTGGGCGGGTTGGCCTCGGTGACCGTGACCGTGGCCGAAGGGTCCCCGCAAGCGCCAAGCCCGGGTACCGTGTAAACGTAAGCGCCGGGGCTCATGGTGGTGGGGTTGTACTGCCCGTTCACCACCGGACTTGGGCCTGTCCATACCCCGCCCGTCTGCGGGTTGCCCTGCAGGCTGGCGAACAGGTCGAACGGCGCACCGCTCACGCACACGGTTGTCGATCCGTTGTCGCCGGGATCGCTGTTGGGGATGTATTCGATGTACACGCTGGCCTGGGCGGTGATGCACGGTGCAAGCGCGTTGATCGTGTAGAGGTAGAAGCCGGCGGGGTCCGTGCCGGGATTGAAGGTGCCGTTGAAGGACTGGTTGAGCGGGTTCACCCACGACCCACCAGGGTCAGGCGAACCGCCCAGTACGCTAAGGAGCGGAATGTTGGGGTCGGTGTCACATACCGTGATGGCCGTATCCACGCCAGCATTGGGGTTCACCCCTGCCTGCACCGTGCGCTGCAGCGTCTCGGTATCCACGATGGACCCGTTCAGTTCAAGGGATACCTGGATGGTGTACGTGCCCAAGGCAAATGGACCCAGGGGCGGCAGGGGCTGATTGAAGGACCCGGTGCCACCACCGGAACCGGTGGCGTTCAACACCACGGTGATGGTGTTGCCGGTCTGGCCCGGAGTGAACCCATTGACCTGGGCGTTACCGGGAATGGACCCGGTCACCGTGATGTTCATGAACGTGCACTCGGTGAGCGGGTTCGGGGAGATCTGCACGTTGGTGATGGTGCCCTGGCCAAATGCCGGAAGGGCGGCGATGGAAAGCAGGAGCAGCGTGGTGTGGCGCATGGTGCGATTCGCTTGGACGGCACAAGGTAATGCAGGGTGGTCAGGCGGCGTGCATGGCCCTTGCGGCAGGCCATGGTGGCATCCCCGCCAAGGTGCCACCTTTGGGGCCATGCCGGGCGCCGCCATACCCCGCCTCATCGCCTTTCTGCTGCTGGCCGGGACGTTCTTGACGGCCTGCGCGCAGGCGATCCGCATCAACGAGCTCAGCCCAAACGGTGTGGGCGAAGGATGGGTGGAGCTGCTCAACGCCGATGATGGACCCGTGGAGCTGGAGGGGGTGATGCTGGTGCGCGGCAGCTACCGCGCCATCGTGCACGATGAACCCCCACTCAAGCCGGGAGAGCTCAGGGTGCTGCATGCCCGCACGCGCTCATCGGGGGCGGAACTGCTGCTGGAGCTGCCGGCCCGGGGTGGCGACCTGCTGCTGTTCGCCGCTGGCGGCACCCGATTGCTGGATGCGTTCTCCTGGGGCCCTGTGCCGCTAGGCATTTCCATCGGGCGACTGCCGGACGGAGCGGCCACATGGAGCTACCTGCCCGCGCCCTCACCGGGCGCCACCAACCGGTCGGCCCAACGCATACAGGCCCGGGCAGCAGCGCCCCATGCCATCCGCGGCCCGGAAGGCATCCTGCTCACCGCATGCTCGGGCTGCATCGTGACCTGTACCACGGATGGGAGCACGCCACGACCGGGCAGGGACCCGGAAGTGCGCGGTCCTGTGCATGTGCCGGTCAACGGCATCCTGCGGGCCGTGGCCTGGCGCCAGGACCTGCTGCCTAGCGTGGAGACCTGGCATGCGGTGCATGGCGGGGATGCGGAACACATCGACCTGTGCATCGACCCCCACGAGCTGCACGACGCGGAACACGGCCTGCTGGGCGGCGGCGACCGCGCCAACCACGCCCGGAGCGGCCCCCAGTGGGTGCGCCCTGCACGCGTGGCCCTCCCCGGCCGCCCCGACACATCCTCCATCGCGGTGCGCATGCGGCTCTCTGGCTCCGGCTCCCGATCCCTTCCCAAGCGGTCCTACAACCTGTCCAGCGCAGAGGAGGGAGTGCGGCTGCCCCTGGGCGATGGCTCCGCCTGGCACAACGTGGTGCTGCGCGCCGATGCGACCCCGCATGCACTCCTGCGCAACCTGTTCGCCACCGAAGCGGTCCGCCGCGCAGGAGGGCGCCTGGACGTGCAGCACGGACGCTGCCTTCCGCTCACGCTCAATGGGGAGCCGCAGGGGCTCTATCGCCTGCTGCCGGCCAAGAACGAGGAGTTCCTGCTGCAGGGCACACCTGCGGAGCACCTGGACATCATGGAGGGGCCCGAGGGGCGCGTGGTAAAGGGCGACCGCACGGCCTATGCCCATGCCATGGACCTGCTGGCGCGAAGAGCCCCGCTTGACACACTGCGCACCTGCATCGAGGTGGAGAGCCTGATCGAGCTCGCCTGCTTTGACCTCTACACAGGTCGCGCGGACCACGACCTGAACATGCGCTGCTGGCGACCCGCACAGCCGGGCGGCCGGTGGCGGTGGGTGCTGTACGATATGGACCTCTGGGCCCCGCCCGATGACCCCAGCACGGACCGCATCGCCACAACACCGATGCCCGCTGCGCCATATCTCCAGGCGCTGCTCGATCATGCCGAGCTGGCCCCCCTGCTGCTCGCGAGGCTCGCCGTGTTGCACGCCACGGTGTTGGGAACACGCGATGCACCAGCCTTGGTGGACAGCCTCTTCGGAGCGAACTCCGCACTGATGCGCATGGACCACGCCCTCTGGCAGGACCGCATGCGGCAACCCGAGCCCGAGGACTGCCTGCGCGACCTGCGCCGGCATGCGCAGCAGAGGCCCGGCCACCTGCTGCGCGATGTGTCCCGCCGGTCAGGCGCACCCTTGCGCACCCTGCAGGTGCACGTCCCTCCTGTGGAGGAGGGCCTGGTACTGCTGGACGGGATCGTCCTGTCGCCGGGCGGGCACAGCATCACCGCTTTTGCGGGAGCCCCCTTGCTGCTTGAGGCCATGGCCGCGCCCGGCATGCGGTTCGCCGGTTGGAAGGGGCGCAGCGGTGAGAGCCGTGCGATCCGAGCGGAGCCGGGCTCAGGGCGCACCGAGCGCCCGCAGTTCACCCGCGCGGCCTCAGGCCGTAATGCCCTGCAATAGCCCGTTGAAGAGCGCCACGCCATCGGTGTTGCCGAGCGCGGCGTCCGATGCGCGCTCGGGGTGTGGCATCATGCCGAACACGTTGCGGCCCTCGTTGCAAACCCCGGCTATCGCGTCCAGGCTGCCGTTGGGGTTGGAGGTGTCGGTCACACGGCCCTCCGCATCGCAGTAACGGAAGACCACCTGTTCATTGGCCTTGAGGCGCTCAAGGCCCTTCGCATCGATGTGGTACCGGCCCTCCCCGTGGGCGATGGGGATCTTCAGCGACTTGCGGGTGATGCCGGCGGTGAGCGGGGTGCGTCGCGTGGCCGGGGTGATGTGCACGTTGCGGCAGATGAAGCGCTGGCCGCTGTTGTGCAGCAGGGCGCCCGGGAGCAACCCGGCCTCGCAAAGCACCTGGAAGCCGTTGCAAACACCCAGCACGAGGCCTCCACGGGCGGCATGCGCGGCCACCTCCTGCATGATGGGCGAGAACCGGGCGATGGCCCCCGAGCGCAGGTAATCCCCGTAGCTGAACCCGCCCGGCAGCACCACGAGCTCACATCCGCGCAGGTCATGCTCCTTGTGCCACAGGCGCTCCACCGGCCCGCCACCGAGGGACTCCAGCACCTGGATCATGTCCTCGTCGCAATTGGAACCGGGGAATATGACGACGCCGCACTTCATGGCTTGATGGCGGTGCGGAAGGGGCACCGGTGGCAAATGTATTCAGCCCCACCAAGGGCCCACAACGGCGGCGTAGGCCAGGGCCGCCACCACCACCTCCAAGTGCCACAGGTGGCGCGCCGCCTGCAACGGATGGGTGAACAGCACGGCCAGGGGGCAGGCGGCGAGCACGGCCGGCAACGGGTGTCCAAGCACACGCGAGAAGCCCAACAACAGGACACAGGCGAACAGGAAGGCCATGAAGGCCGCGTGCACGTTCTTCACCCGCATGATGCTGCGCTGGTAGACACGGGCCAGAGCGGGCAGGGAGGACAGCAGCAACAGGCCCAGCAGCACGGGCGCAAGGAGGTCCCGCAGCACGTGCCTCTGCAACGGACCGGAAGGACGCCAGGACAGGGTGGTCATGGGCGCCCAGCCTCCTCCATGCAGCAGCAGCCCGGCGCACCTCGCCAGCACCAACACCAGCGCCAGACCGAACAGGGGCATCAGGTAATCGCGCCAGGCATAGGGGCGCATCACCGCCGAGGAGGCCCACACAACGACCACCATGAAGGCATAAGGGAAGTGGAACAAAGCGGCCAGGCCCACCAGACATCCTGCGTCGAACAGGCGGCCCAGCGCACGGGTGTTGCCCTGGGCGCCCCAGGTGAGGCGCAAGGCATGCAGCACGGCCGGCATCCCCAGCAGGGCCGCATCGGGCGCCGGGCGAAACGGACCGGCCGCGAGCAGGAGGGGCAGCAGGAGGGCGGGCAGGTGGTTGGGGCGGACAAAGAGCTCACGGTCGTTGGCCAGCCTGTCCAGCTGGTAGGCCAGCAACAGGGTGACCAGCATGCCAGTCGCAGGACCGGTCCAGGCCCAAGAGGAAAAAGCCGCTGCGAATGTCGCGTAGGCGGGCATGTACGGTCCCGGCGGAACGGGCGCGGCATGCACGAACAGGCCAGACCAGCAGGCCGGCACAAGCACGAACAAGCCCAGAAGGAGCGCGGGTTGGTAGGTGCGGTAGGCGCGGACGAGCATGCGGATGGACGGGGCTCCTATCTTTGTGCGGTCTCAAGCAACTGCCCCATGCAACAGGTCTGGTTCGGCATCGGTCACTTCCTGCAGAACACCTTCGACTGGTTCCTTACGCCCTTCGGGTGGGGGCCGCCCGTTCTCTTCTCCTGCGTGCTCGCCTTCGGCGCCATCTACTGGATGCGGCTTCAGGGGCGCTACAACCGCAAGGCCAAGGAGGAGGGCGGCATGCTCTGAACCCTGTTTCAGGCCTGCACCGTGCCGGCTCGCGCCGGCTGGCGGATGAGGTCATGACCGATGTCCGTGCGCAGCTGCCTTCCCTGGAAGGTGACATGCGCCGCCTGCATGTAGGTGTTCAGGATGGCGTGCTCCAGGTCCTTGCCCATGGCGGTGACCGCGGCCACGCGCCCCCCGGCCGTGACCAGGCCCTGCGGGGTGTCGGCAGTTCCTGCATGGAAAACCAGCGCATCGCGCACCTCCTGCATTCCTCCGATAGGGCGGCCCTTGGCAACCTCGCCGGGATAGCCCTCGCTGGCCAGCACCACCGTGACGCAGGTGCGGTCATCCACATCCACGTGCCGCTCGCTCAGCGTGCCCGTGGCGATGCCGTCGAACAGGTCCATGAGGTCACTGCGCAGGCGGGGCAGGATGGCCTCCGTCTCGGGATCCCCGAGACGGACATTGTACTCGATCACATAAGGCTCACCGGCCACGTTCATGAGGCCGATGAAGAGGAAGCCCTGGTAGGGGATGCCCTCCTGCTGCAAGCCGCGGATGGTGGGAGCGGCGATGCGGTCGTGCACCTTCTGCATGAAGTCCTTGTCCGCGAAGGGCACAGGGCTCACGGCACCCATGCCGCCGGTGTTGGGCCCCGTGTCGCCATCGCCGATGCGCTTGTAATCCTTGGCGGCAGGTAGCATCTTGAACGCCCTGCCATCGGTGATCAGGAAGGCGCTCACCTCCACGCCGGCCAGGTGATCCTCGATCGCCACCCGCTCGCCGGCACTGCCGAAGCGGCCTTTCTC
>CAZUNW010000096.1:0-9035 GCA_964621425.1 uncultured Chryseobacterium sp.
CAGCTCCTTGTCCAGCTGCTGCTCACCCCAGCCCGAATAGCCGACGAAGAAGCGTACATGGCGAGAAAGTCTGGGGTCCGTGGCAAGCAGGCCGCGCAACTGGTCGAAGTCACCGCCCATGTGCACCCCGTCCACCACCTCCATGCTGCCCTCCACGCGGTGGCCGAAGGTGTGCAGGTAATACAGGTTGCCGCTCTGGACGGGACCGCCGATCCCCACGCGCGTGTGGATGGGCGGCATGTCCTCCATCAGGTCGCCGATGTCCATGTCCAGGTGGCGGTTCAGGACGAAGCCGAAGGAACCCTCGGCGTTATGCTCGCAAAGCAGCACCACGGTGCGCCTGAAGTAGGGGTCCGGCAGATAGGGCTCGCTCACGAGCAGCCTTCCACGTGCCGGGGCCACCGTGCTTTCCGGATCGAGGTCGAGGAGGTCCTTGCTCATGGCGCAGCGTGAAATTACGCGCTTCGTTAGCGCATGTAAAGCCATCGGCTACCCCGCTATCTTCGGAGCCATCTAATCCAGCACCATGGAACGCGAACGCTCGGTGGACCACCGAATCGATTACAGCCGTGCCGTGCTCCTCGAGGACGAGGCCGGGGCCGATCCCTACGTGCTGTTCGGTCGCTGGCTGAAGGCGGCGGAGGAGGAGGGGTTGCCTGAGCCCCATGCCATGACCCTTGCCACGGCGGGCACCTTCAGCATCAGCTGCAGGGTCGTGTTGCTGCGCTCATTCGATCCGCAGGGCTTCGTGTTCTACACCAACTACAACAGCCGGAAGGCGATGGACCTTGAACGCGACCCGCGCGCGGCGCTGTCCTTCTTCTGGCCGCAGCAGGAGCGGCAGGTGCGGATCGAGGGAAAGGTGGAGAAGCTGTCGGCGGAGGAGAGCGATTCCTACTTCAAGGGGCGTCCGCGCGAGAGCCAGGTGGGGGCATGGGCGAGCGACCAGAGCAGGCTTGCCGATGACCGCAACTACATCGAGGACCGGTTCAGCCGGTGGAGCGAGCGCTTCAAGGGGGATGCGGAGGTGCCGCGTCCATTGCATTGGGGCGGCATGCGTGTGCGTCCGGTGCGCATTGAGTTCTGGCAGGGCCGGCCAGGCCGCCTGCACGACCGGATCGTGTTCGAGCACTTCACGGATGGTACGTGGAGCAGGATGCGGCTGCAGCCATGATCTCCCCGTGAACGAGGAAGCCCCCCGCAATGCGGAGGGCCTCCTGTGCGGGATGCCGCGATCACTTCTAGGGTGCTGCCTTCTTGGCCGCTGCCTTCTTGGCCGCTGCCTTCTTGGCTGGCGCCTTCTTGGCCGCTGCCTTCTTTGCCGGCGCCTTCTTGGCGGGAGCCTTCTTGGCGGTGCCCACCTTCGCCTTGGCGGCCGCGCGCAGTTTGCGCTTGCTCGGCCTTGACTTGCCGCGGCTGCCTGCGCGCCGCTTGCCTTTCTTCGAACGGATATCGCCTTTGCCCATGCTGCGTGTTGTTGGGTTCGCCGCAAACCTACCCGTGCACGCGGGCTGCGATCCCGTGATGGTCACTACACTTCTCCACGCGCGTGTGTTCAGAAGGCGGAGGCTCAGTGTCCCGCATCGCCGCGCAGCCGCTCCTCGATGGCCGTCGCATCGTGCAGTGCGGCGCGCGTCCATTGCAGCTTCAGGGCGGTTATCGCTTGCTCGTCCAGCTGCCAGCGCACATCGCTCGCACGCAGGCGCTGCATCACGGTGTACAGCACGATGCCCGCGGAAACCGAGATGTTGTAGCTCTCCGTGAACCCGTGCATGGGGATGCGCAGGGCGCCATCGCACTGCTGCAACAGCCCCGGGCTCAGGCCCTGGAGCTCGGTGCCGAAGCAGAAGGCGAGGGGGCGGTCGAGGGGAATGGTCTCGGGCGTCCATGCCTCGGCATGCGGCGTGGTGGCGATGATGCGGTGCCCTGACGCGCGCAGCGCGGCGACGCACGCCGCGGTTCCCTCGTCACCGGCGTGCCTGTGCACGGTGGTCCACTTGTCGCTGCCCAGCGATATCTCCTTGTTCGCGGTGAAACGGTTGCGCGTTTCGATGGCATGCACGTCCTGCACACCGAGCAGGTCGCACGTCCGGAGCACCGCGCTGGCGTTGTGCGCCTGGTGCAGGTCCTCCAGCACCACCGTCACATGCCTCGTGCGTTGGGGTGCGAGGCGTTCGAAAAGGCCGCGCTTATGCGGCGTGATGAAACCGCCGAGGCGCTCGAGCAGGGCGTGGTCGTCCATGGTGCAAAAGAAAAGGTCCCTCCGAGGAGGGACCTTTCCCGAATGAAAGTGGTGCTTACTTCACCTTGTTGGAGAGGTCGGCACCGGCCTTGAACTTCACGACCTTCTTGGCCGCGATCTTGATCTCCTTGCCCGTCTGGGGGTTGCGGCCCTTGCGAGCGGCGCGCTTGGAGATCGAGAACGTTCCGAAGCCCACGAGGGCCACGCGATCACCCTTCTTCAGGGCCTTGGTGGTGTTGTTCACGAAGGCATCCAGGGCGCGCTTGGCGTCGGCCTTGGAGATCTTCGCTTCAGCTGCGATGGACTCGATCAGTTCGGCTTTGTTCATGCCCATTTTCGTAGGGTTTTAAGGGGTTTGTTGAGTGAACTCCGGACAAAAGTATGCGGAGACCCGCGCCTGTCAAGGGTTTGCGGGCGCCCACGCGGAAAATGTTGAAAAAACAGGGGTTTTGTTGATAAGTGCGCCGCAATCCCGCCCCCATCAAGGGTTTGCGGGAAACGGGGTTCGGGAGGGGTTGGCTTTCCGTTGGGTCAACGGAATATCCGCATGCCGCGCCATTGGCTCAACGCAGGCATATCTCCCCGCGCAAACCCGCGCGGAACGCGGCCGCTGTCATGCGCTTGCGCCCCTCCGGCTGCACCTCCAGCAGGTCCAGCGCACCCGTGCCGCATGACACGCGCAGCCCACCGTCAAGCACCTCCACCGTACCGGGTGGACCTGAGGTGGGATCCATGCAGACCGATGTGCGCAGCACCTTGAAGTGCTCCACACCGCCGTCCGCGCGCACCAGTTCGGTCCATGCGCCGGGAGCCGGTGACAGGCCCCGCACGTGGTCGTGTACTGCAGAGGCAGCCCGGTCCCATTCGATGCGGCATCCCGCCGGTGTGAGTTTCGGTGCTTCACGCAGTGGCACGGCTTCGGCCAGTTGGTCCTGCGGACAGGGCGTGAGTGTGCCGGCCCCGAGCCCCAGCACCGTGCGCGTCAGCAGGTGGGCCCCGGCCACGGCCATGCGGTCGTGCAGTTCGCCCGCTGTCTCGTCGGCACCGATCGGGAGCACCTCGCGCAAAAGCACATCACCCGTGTCGATCGCATGCCGCAGCAGGAAGGTCGTGACACCTGTCGTGCGTTCCCCGTTCATCACCGCATGGTTGATGGGGGCAGCACCCCTGTACTGGGGGAGCAGGGAACCATGCAGGTTGATCGTTCCAAGGGGCGGCATTCGCCAGACCACTTCGGGGAGCATGCGGAAGGCGACCACCACGAAGAGGTCGGCCCGTGCCGCACGCAGCGCCTCCAGGAATTGGGCTTCACGCAGCCGCTCCGGCTGGAGCAGGGGAAGGCCCAGCCGCATGGCGGCCTCCTTCACGGCCGAAGCGCGCAGTTGCTGGCCTCGTCCCGCAGGCCGGTCAGGCGCGGTTACGACCGCGGCAACTGGAATGCCTGCTGTGTGCAGGGCCTCGAGTGAGGTGACCGCGAAGGGCGGGGTGCCCATGAAGACGATGCGGGGTACGCTCATGGTGCGAAGGTCATCACTCGGCGACGATGCGGAAACGGTAGGGGAGAAGGGCGTCGGCGCCAGCATAGTCCACGCCCACGCGGGGCCCCGCGGCGATGCGACCTGCCGGCGGGCAAAGGCCCTCGTCGGTGATCCAGATGCGGTCGCCCATCAGGTCGGTGCCGTCATGCGCGCGACGGATGCCCAGTGCCTGGGCTGCCGTGCCCGGTCCGTCCGTGCGCGATCCCCTGGATCCCCTGCGCCTGTCGGCCAGCTCCCTGCCTTCCACGATGCGCAACCCACGCAGCAGCACCGCGTGGGGGACACCCTCCTTGTGCGTTACGAAGTTCAGCAGGTGGTGGATGCCATAGCAGATGTACACGTACACTGTCCCACCGCGTGCGTACATGGTTGCGTTGCGTGCGGTCCGCCTGCCGCCGAACGCATGTGATGCACGGTCATTGACGCCGGCATAGGCCTCCGTCTCGGTGATGATACCGGCCACATGCCCGCCATTCACGCGGGTATGGACGACCATGCCGATCAGGTCCCGCGCGATGGTGACCACATCGTCGCGTTCATAGAAGGAGCGGTCCGGGCGCATCGTCAGGCTTGGTCCTGCTGCCAGCGAAGCTGCTCCGGGTCGGGCTCGTCCATGTCCCCCGCCTTCTTTCCGGCCATTGTGGAGCGGCACCGGTCGCACCTGCCGCAGAGCCCCGGTGCCTCTTCGCCCAGGTAGCGCAGCAGCTGCCGTTCACGGCAGTCACCATCGGCGGCGAAGTAGGCGGTCATGTGGGATGCGCGCAACATGGCCCGTGCCTTGCGGTCGTCCAGCGCCGCCGGGTCGAGCGCCAGCCTTTGCGCATCACGCCGCGGTGTCATGAGCGTCACGAGCGGGTCATCGGTGCGTGCCGTGTAGCGCAGCACGTCCATGCTTTGCAGTTCGCGAAGTCCCTGGCGCACGGCGTCCGTTGATGTGGAGAGCAGCTGGGCAAGGCGCTCCTCCTCGATGGCCGCCGGCGCTTCGAACAGTCCGCCATGCAGGCGGAGCAGGGCCTCCAGGAGCGGCCCGAGGCGTTTGTCCTTCGTCCGAAGGGCATGTACCGTGGCACCGCTGCAGATCACGAGCGCTCGCGACGGGCTGTGCACTCCTTCCGAGAGCACGATGTCCCCATTGAGCTCAAGGGCCTTGAGGGCTCCCAGCACGGTGGTGGATGCGAGCCCCGTGCGCCGGGCCAGGTCGGGCAGGTCGAGCGGGTAGGAGCCGTGCAGCCCGCTGCCATGTGCGATGCGGTGTGTGTCCGCGAAGGCCTGGTAGGTGCGCCGCACATCCCCGATCAGTGGGAAGCCGCTCTCCACGCGCTCATTCAGGCGCCGGGCGTCGCCATCGTCCACCAGCAGGAAGGCGTGGGCTGCGTTGCCGTCGCGTCCTGCACGCCCGGCCTCCTGGTAGTAGCTCTCCAGGTCGGGAGGAGGGGCCAGGTGCACCACGGCACGAACGTCGCCTTTGTCGATGCCCATGCCGAAGGCGTTGGTGGCGGCCACATAACGAAGGCGTCCTTCCTGCCACTCGCGCTGGATCCGCGTGCGCTCCTCGTGAGGCATGCCCGCGTGGTAGGCTCCCGCGCTCACGCCCATGCTGCGCAGCACACCCGCCATGTCCACCGTGCCGCGCCGGTCACGCACATACAAGATCCCACTGCCGGGCACCTTTTCCACGATGCGCCGCAGGCGCGCAAGCTTGTCCTCGCCGCGGCTCACCCAGAAGGTCAACTCCGGCCGGTAGAAAGGCGCTCGCAGCACGTTCGGCGAACGGAAGCAAAGGCGCTGCTGGATGTCGTCCACCACGGCTGGTGTGGCCGTGGCGGTGAGGGCGAGCACCGGCGTGTGCGGGAATACTTCCCGCAACTCGGGTATGCGCATATAGGCCGGCCGGAAGTCGTAGCCCCATTGGGCGATGCAGTGTGCCTCATCCACCGCGATCAGCTTCACCGGCATGCGCGGCAGCCGCGCGCGGAACAGGTCCGTGCCCAGGCGTTCGGGCGATACATAAAGGAGGCGCAACAGGCCGAGGGCGGCATCCTCGAGCACGATCTCCTGCTCGTGGTGGGCCATGCCGCTCATCACGGCCATGGCCGGAATGCCCCGCCGGCGTGCCTGATCCACCTGGTCGCGCATCAGGGCGATCAGCGGGCTTACCACAATGGTGAGACCGCCCATGACCAGGGCGGGCAGCTGGTAGCACAGGCTCTTCCCGCCGCCTGTGGGCAGAAGGGCCAGGGTGTCCCTCCCCCCCAGCACCGCACGCACCACCTCCTCTTGCAGCGGCCTGAAGGTGTGGTGGCCCCAGTGCCGTTGCAACGGTCCGGTCAGGTCGTGGGTAGGATGGTGCACCTCCTCATGGCGATCGCCGCCGGACGCGTTGGTTACCTTTGAACGCACCAACGGATCCCCTTGCATGATCTCCACCGGGCAAAAGATAGCCATACACCGGACCGAACGGTCGCGGCTGCCGGAAACGGACCTGGCCAATGTGAAGTTCGGCCGCGTGTTCAGCGACCACATGTTCGTGATGGAGTACGAGGGCGGGCGTTGGCAGGGTGCGCGCATCACCCCGTTCGCCGACCTTGTGATGAGCCCTGCGGCCCTGGTGCTGCATTACAGCCAGACCATTTTCGAGGGGCTCAAGGCGTACCGCACCCCTGCCGGCGGAGTTAGCCTGTTCCGTCCGCAGGCCAACATCGCGCGGATGAACAACAGCGCCCACCGGATGTGCATGCCACAGGTGCCCGAGGACCTGTTCCTGGAGGCCCTCACCGAACTGGTGCGGCTTGACCGCGACTGGCTGCCCGCTGACGAGGAGGGGTCGCTCTACATACGTCCCTTCATGTTCGCCAGCGATGAGTACATCGGGGTGAAGCCCAGCGAGGGCTACAAGTTCATCATCTTCACCTGTCCCGTGCGCGCCTACTACCAGGAGCCAGTCCGCGTGAAGATCGAGACCACTTACAGCCGCGCCTTCCCCGGGGGAACCGGTGAGACCAAGTGCGGTGGCAACTATGCAGGCGGGCTCTATCCCGCCAAGCTCGGGCAGGACAGGGGCTTCCATCAGTTGGTGTGGACCGATGGCCTCACGCACAGGTACATTGAGGAGAGCGGCACCATGAACGTCTTCTTCAACATCGATGGTACGCTGGTGACGCCTTCGCTGGATGGTACGATCCTGAAGGGGGTGACGCGGGACAGCATCCTCCGCATCGCTCGTGACCGCGGCGTGCCCGTGGATGAGCGGCGCGTAAGCGTGGAGGAGGTCGTTGCAGCGGCACGCGAGGGACGCATGCGCTCGGCCTTTGGTGCGGGAACCGCTGCCACCATCGCGCACATCGCCACGATCGCGCACGGGGACGAGGTGTTCGAGCTGCCAAGTCTTGAGAAGCGCACTGTGGCCAACGATATCGGGCGCACGCTCGACGACATCCGTCGAGGCCGCGCGGCCGACCCGTACGGCTGGATGGTGCCCGTGGCCTGAGGCCTCAATGCAGCTTGGGATGGTCCTCCCACAGGAGGTGCCCCCGCCCACGACCCACGTCGGTCCAGGCCTCCACGTCCAATCTGATGCACACCGTGTGGCAGGTCGCCAGTTCGCCACTGGTGCCGCAGAGGTCATGGGCGAAACCGCTGATGCCGGGGTTGTGGCCGAACAGCATCACGGTCTGCGCCGCAGCGGGCAGTTCGTGCACGATATCCAGCAGGCTGGCTTCGCTTGCGTGGTATGCAGAGGGCGCCGGCAGGATGGCGCCTTCCGTGCGGCCCAGCGCGGCTGCGAACGCGCATGCCGTCTGCCAAGCGCGGCAGGCCGTGCTGCTTACCAACAGATCCACCCGCAGGCCGCGCTCCGCGAAGCGCACCGCCATGCGGGGCGCGTCCCTTTCCCCGCGTGCGTTCAAGGGTCTGTCGAAATCACCTTGCAGCGGATCATCCCAGCTGCTCTTGGCATGACGGGTCAGGAGGAGGGTGCGCATCGGCGTTGCAGGTTCGGTTGACCGGGCTGCGGGCGTGCCGTCGGACAGGTGGGCCGGCCAGGAGCCAAGCTACAGGCATATCAAGGCGTGCGGTCCTTCACGGTTATCGGTTTTATCCACACGGATCAGCGAAACAATCCTGCTGGTGGGTGATCGACGATCATCAGGTCCATGGTTGATCGGCGTCATGGATGGCCAACTGCCCGGCACGCCACCTTCGCCCTGCACAGGAACCATAAAATCCCAACACCATGTCAACCCTTGTTCCCACCCGCCGCTCCCTGCTTTCCCGTTTTCTGGACGATGACTTCTTCGGCATGCCCCAGGGGTTCCTGGACGATGACCGTTTCCTGACCCCGCGTCTGCTGGACCGGTCGCTGCTCCGTACATCCATGCTGCCTGCGGTGAACATCCAGGACAACACGGACCATTTCACCATCGAGCTGGCCGCGCCCGGTTACAAGAAGGACGAGCTGAAGGTGTCCGTGAAGGACGGGTTGCTCACCATCGCCAGCGAGCGCAAGGAGGAGTCCGCATCGGAGACGGATGGATACGCGCGGAAGGAGTTCAGCTATGCTGCCTTCAGCCGCTCGTTCCACATTCCGGAGAACGCCGATGAGGACAGCCTGAAGGCGGCTTTTTCGGACGGCATCCTCAAGTTGACCCTCAGGAAGACCAAGGCCCTGCCGGAGAATAAGGCCAAGGAGATCAGGATCGACTGATCCAAGGGCCTTCCGGAGGGTCCAGGGGCGGGGCGTTTCGGCGCTCCGCCCTCATTTTTTCGGCGAAGATTTTGGATCCATGGCAGCGGGGGGCATGGAATGCTGAATTACCCGCGAGCACGTCCCGCGTGTCTTCCATACGGTATCGATCCGTCTTGCACGAAGCGCAAGGGCGCCTCGGATCGGACATTCTCTGCAGCATTCGGGCAGATGGATAAACCTGTGAGCAAGCTTGGCCCTACATTCGTGCATCACTCCGACATCCATGCAACGCATTTCGACGCTACTTATCGTTTCCCTGTTCCTTGTGGTCGGTCTGCGGGCGCAGGTCATCACGCTGACCTTCGAGGCCACGCTGAACGGGTCTCCGTCCATCTTGGACAGCATTCGGGTGATGAATCTGACGTCGGGGGGGGGATACGATGATCTACTTTCCAGACAACGTAGTGGTCTTGGACGGTTCCACGGGCCTGCTGGACATGGACTCGGAAGCGCCCTTGCTGCGCAACCGCCCCAACCCCTTTGACGGTGCCACGGAGATCCTGCTCGGTAC
>CAZUNW010000097.1:0-2162 GCA_964621425.1 uncultured Chryseobacterium sp.
CCTCGCCCTGTGCTGCATGCTGCTGCGCCCGCTCAACTTCCTGCTGCTGGACGAGCCCACACACCACCTCGACATCCAGAGCAAGGACGTGCTTAAGGAGGCGCTCAAGAATTACGACGGCACCTTCCTGCTTGTGAGCCACGACCGCGATTTCCTGCACGGCCTCACCAACCGCATCCTGGAGCTTGACGGTGGCCGCATCCGTGACCAGCACCTGGACATCCTCGAACTGATCGAGAAGCGTAAGGCCCTGCAGGCCGCCGACATGGGTGCCAGCAGTGCCCGCACCGCGCCCGCCAAAGCCAGCGCCGGCCAGCGAAGCGACTATCACGAGCGCAAGGAGCGCGACAAGGAGCGCCGCCGCCTGCAGAACCAGGTGGAACGCACCGAGAAGGAGCTGGCCGCCCTGGAGCAGGAGGAGAAGGCCCTGCAGGCCAAGGTGATGGCCGCCGGGCTGCCTGCCGCCGAGTTGGACAAGGGCTACGCGCGCCTGGGTGAACTGGCCCAGCGGATCGCCTCCACCATGGCCGATTGGGAAGCCGCCACTGCCCGGTTGGAGGGCCTGGATGCGGAGGCTTGAGCCGGTGCCCGTTAATTGTGCTATCTTTGTGGTCCACTGCGGGGTGGAGCAGATGGTAGCTCGTCGGGCTCATAACCCGAAGGCCGCAGGTTCGAGTCCTGCCCCCGCTACAAGAGAGCCCGGTCCGAGCGACCGGGCTTCCTCGTTCATGCCCCCGATGGTCACCATCTTCGCAGCGCCATGAGCCACCGGGCCGGATTCGTCAACATCATCGGCATGCCCAATGCCGGCAAGAGCACCCTGCTCAACGCCCTTCTGGGCGAATCCCTGGCCATCACCAACCCCAAGGCCCAGACCACGCGCCACCGCATCCTGGGCCTGCTCAACGGCCCGGACCACCAGCTGGTCCTCGGCGACACCCCCGGCATCCTGGAGCCGCAATACGGCCTGCAGGAACGCATGATGGCCGCGGTGGACGAGGCCCTGCGTGATGCGGACCTGCTCGTCGTGCTGGTGGAACTGCACCAGCGGCCTGATCGCTCGCAGGCGTTGCTCGACCGGGCAGCACGTGCACGATGCCCGATCCTCGTGTTGGTGAACAAGGTGGACTTGGGAAGTGAGGAGGAGGTGCTGCTGGCCTGCCAGCGCTGGCAGGAGGCCCTGCCTGCGGCCAAGGTCGTCCCTGTATCCGCCCTTCACGGCTTTCACGTCGACGAGCTCCGGCGACACCTGGTCAGCGCCTTGCCGGTGCATCCACCTTATTTCCCCAAGGATGAGCTCAGCGACCGCAACATGCGCTTCTTCGTGGCCGAACTGGTGCGCGAGCGCATCCTTGCCCTGTACAAGCAGGAGGTGCCATACAGCTGCGAGGTCGTGGTGAACAGCTACGAGGAGGGCGCCACACTGACCCGCATCCAGGCGGACATCGTGGTGATGCGGGATGGCCAGAAGGCCATCCTGATCGGTGAGGGCGGACGTGCCCTCCGCCGGTTGGGCACGCAGGCCCGCGAGGCCATCGAACGCTTCGTGGGCACCAAGGTTTTTCTTGACCTGAAGGTGAAGGCCGATCCGGGCTGGCGCGAGGACCAGCGCAAACTCCGCAACTACGGCTACTAATGGCCACCAAGGAACAGGACCTTCGGATGGGCGCGCCGATGCCCCCACGCACCGCCGTCACACCCCGACCGTCCAACGCACCACGCCCGACAACCGAACCAGCATGAGCAACATCGTCGCCATCGTGGGCCGCCCCAACGTGGGCAAAAGCACCCTGTTCAACAGGCTCACAGAGCAGCAGGAGGCCATCGTGGACCCCACGGCAGGCACCACCCGTGACCGCCACTACGGCCAGGTGGAATGGACCGGAACGGTGTTCAGCGTCATTGACACCGGTGGGTATGTCACGGGTAGCGAGGACGTGTTCGAAGCCGAGATCCGCCGCCAGGTGGAACTGGCCATCGAGGAGTCCGACGTGATCCTGTTCCTGGTGGACGTGCACCAGGGCGTGACCCCCATGGACGAGGCCATCGCAGGCATGCTCCGCAAGGCGCGGAAGCCCGTGCACATGGTGGCGAACAAGGTGGACACCAGCGACCGCCAATACGCCGCCTCCGAGTTCTATGGGCTCGGCATGGGCGAGGTG
>CAZUNW010000097.1:2172-2633 GCA_964621425.1 uncultured Chryseobacterium sp.
CAAGCCCAGCGCCGAGGCCCTGCCCGATGTGCCCAAGCTGGCCATCGTGGGCCGGCCCAACGTCGGCAAGTCCTCCCTGGTGAACGCCCTGCTTGGCCGGCAACAGAACATCGTCACCCCAGTGGCGGGCACCACCCGCGATCCCATCCATACGCGCTACACGGTGTTCGGCTTCGATGTGGTGCTGCTCGACACGGCGGGGATACGCAAGCGCCAGCGGGTGAACGAGGACATCGAGTTCTACAGTGTGATCCGCTCGATCCGTGCCATCGAGGACAGCGACGTGTGCCTGTTGATGGTGGATGCCACCGAGGGCGTGCAGCAGCAGGACCTCCACATCTTCTCCATTATCGCGCGCAACGGCAAGGGTGTGGTGGTCGTGGTGAACAAGTGGGACCTGGTGGCCAAGGAGACCAACACCATGAAGACCTACGAGGCCGAACTGCGGGAGCGGCTGGCCC
>CAZUNW010000097.1:2643-8993 GCA_964621425.1 uncultured Chryseobacterium sp.
CTGAATGACGTGATGCTGCCCGAGGTGGAGCGCATGGGCCCGCCCATGTACAAGGGGAAGACCATCCGTCTCAAGTTCGTGAGCCAGCTGCCCACCCCGGTTCCCTCCTTCGCCTTCTACGCCAACCTGCCGCAGTACATCAAGGCTCCCTACCTGCGCTTTCTCGAGAACAAGCTCCGGCAGCACTTCCGCTTCACGGGTGTTCCCATCCGCGTCTTCCTGCGAAAGAAGTGACGGATGGGCCCCGGCCCGCAGGTTGGCACTGCCACGCATCCAGTAACTTCGGGCCATGCCGCGTTCGGCCGCACTTCCAGCCCTGTTCGCAGCCCTGCTGGCCATGGGCTATGCACAGTTCGGTGCGCTGGTGCGCTTTGAGGTGGACCGGGTCGCCCTGCAGCGTGCAATGAAGCTGCGCCTTAAGCAGGGCGTGGCCGAGGAGGAGCTCACCACCTTCACCTTCACGGAACAGGAGTGGCGCGGGCTGCACTGGGTGAAGGCGGGCCGTGAGTTCCGCCTCGCCGACGGTCGCATGTTCGATGTGGTCCGCCAGGTGGCGGCCCCGTCCGGTCACCTGCGTGTCCAGTGCATCGCCGACCACCAGGAGACCGCCCTCTTCGCGGGCCTGGAGCAGGCCGTTGAGCATGCGCAGCAGGGTGGCGCGCCCAAGGGCCGTGATCGCGTGATCGAACTGCTCTCCACCATGCATCCCTGCCCACAGGCCGAGGCCCCCGCATGGCCCGCCACCGGCAGGCATTCCGGCATTCCCCTGGCCTGCGGCCTGCTTTCCGGCCATTCGGACCCGTTCGAGCTCCCGCCGCAGGGCTGAGCGACCTGCAACGCCGTCGCATTCCGGGCCGCCGCCGTGCCTGGGACCTTCCCATTCGCAGGAATGTCCCCTGTGTCTCGTCCGGGCCAACCCAATTCCGTACGTATGAAAGCCCGTGCATTGATCATTCCGCTGTTCCTCCTGGCCTCGACATGTGGCGCCCAGGTGGTCACCATCATGGATCGCAGCAGCCTGAGGCCCCTGCCCGACGTGACCGTCACCGACGGGCGCCAGGCCATCACGTCCGACCTGGCAGGGCGTGCAGACCTTTCCGCACTTGGCTCCGGTGCGCTCACCTTCAGGCTGCTCGGCTACGCTGAGCAGGTGATCGACCGCCCGTCCATGGAGGCCGCCGATGGCCGTGTGCTGCTCAATGCCGTGCCGTTCACCATGGACGAGTTCGTGCTGTCCGCCAGCCGCTTCAGGGAGAAACGCCGTGATGTGCCCGAGCAGGTCACCGTGCTCAAGTCCCGGGACATCAGCTTCCTCGACCAGCAGAGTACCGGGGACCTGCTCCAGAACAGCGGGGCCCTCTACGTGCAGAAGAGCCAGATGGGCGGTGGAAGCCCTGTGATACGTGGTTTCGAATCGAGCCGCGTGCTCCTCGTCGTTGATGGTGTGCGCCTCAACAACGCCATCTACCGGTCGGGTCATGTGCAGGACATCATGACCGTGGACCAGAACACCGTGGAACGCATCGAGGTGATCAGTGGACCGGCCTCGGTGGTATATGGCAGTGATGCTCTGGGAGGAGTGGTGCATCTCATGACGCGTTCCGCTGCGTTCAACGACACCAGCGGTCTTCGGGTCGGCGGCGGTGCATTCTTTAGGTACTCCACGGCCAACAGCGAGGAGACCGTGCACGCTGAGGTGAGTCTGAGCGCGCGGCGGGTCTCCAGCTTCACCAGCATCACAGCCAGCGATTTCGGTGATCTGCGTCAGGGGAGCACGCGCGATCCCTTGCGGCAGGACATCTGGCGAAAGCCCTTTACCGTGGACCGGGTGAACGGTCAGAATGTGGTCATCCCCAACGATGACAGCAACGTGCAAGTTGGCACGGCATACGGGCAGCTCGATGTGATGGAGAAACTGCGCGTGCGCTCGGGTGATCGAACCGTTCACAAGCTGAACCTCCAGCTGAGCACGAGTACCGACGTGCCACGGTACGACAGGCTGTCCGAATTCTCCGTGGACACCGCCGGAGCCATAATTCCTGCCTTTTCGGAGTGGTACTACGGACCACAGAAGCGACTGCTCGCGGCATACACGCTGGAGATGATCGAACGGAGCTGTTTCGACCAGGCCCGGATCACGACCAGTTACCAGGCGATTGAGCAGAGCCGCCATAGTCTTTCGTTCACCAGCAGCCATCTGGGCAGCCGGGTGGAGTCCGTGAACGTGTTCGGACTGAACGCTGATTTCGAGAAGCGGATCAAGCGCCATGAACTGCGCTACGGACTGGAGGGATACCACAATGCCGTGGCGTCTGTGGCGCTGCTCCGGAACGTGGACACGGGCGCGGAAGCCTACCTCACAACGCGCTATCCGAACGGAGGCTCCACCATGGACCATGTCGCGGCCTACCTGTCCCACACCCTGGAGATCAACGAACGCTGGGTGGTCAGCGAGGGCCTGCGGTACACATGGGTCGGACTGGACGCCACGTTCGACGATCCCCGGGACTATCAGTTCCTGAACGGCACCCTCCGTCAGCGCAACAGCGCATTCAACTGGCGCCTGGGCGTGATGTTCATGCCCGGAAAGGATTGGCGCGTCACGGCGCTGGGAAGCACGGGGTTCCGCGCCCCCAACGTGGATGACCTGGGTAAGGTCTTCGACAGCGCTCCAGGACGTGTGATCGTGCCCAATCCGGACCTGCGGCCGGAGCGCACGACCAATGCCGAGCTAGGACTCAGCAAGACCTTCAATTCGCGTTACACCATCGAGTTGAACGCGTTCCACACGTTGTTCACCGACGCCCTTGTGGTGTCCGACTATACCGTGGATGGACAGGATAGCATCGTCTACGATGGCACGTTGAGCCGGGTGACCGCACTTTCGAACAGGAGCTCAGCCTACCTCCAGGGGGCCAGCGGGCAGGTGTCCCTGCGTTTCGATGGGCACTTCACGCTGACCGGTTCGCTGACATACACCCATGGCCGTGTGCGCACCGACAGCGCTGATGCGCCGCTGGACCACATCCCACCGACCTATGGTCGCATCGGCCTCGAGTACCGTGCCGATCGCCTGCGCGGTGAGGTTTATGCACTCGCCAATGGATGGAAGCGGTTGAGGGATTACAGCACGACCGGGGAGGACAACCTGCGGTACGCCACCCCGGAGGGCATGCCTGCGTGGTGCACCATCAATGTGCGCGCGGCCTACGCCTTCACGCAGGCCATCAGCCTGCAGGTGGCGCTGGAGAACATCGCTGACCTCAACTACCGCACCTTCGCCAGCGGGGTTAGCGCTCCAGGGAGGAACCTGCAGGTCTCGCTGCGTGCCTCCTTTTGAACTGTCAGAGCGTGCGCAATGGGCTCACATCCGGGCCAGGGCCTGATCGAGGTCGGCGATGAGCAGTTCGGGGTCCTCCAGCCCGATGTAGAGCCTGACCATCGTGAAGGGCAGGTCCGTGTAATACCCGCTCGGACCCTTCAGGGCGCAGACGGGCCATTGCAGGCTTTCGTAGCCGCCCCAGCTTACGGCGATCAGGAAGCGGCCGAGGTTGTCACAGAAGCGTTCCACGGCGGCCTCGTCGGGCGCATCGAGCTCGATGCTCAGCAGGCCCGCACAGCGGCGCATCTGCCTGCGGGCAAGGGCATGCTGCGGATGGCTTTCGAGCCCCGGCCAGTGTACGCGGCGCACCCGCGGATGTCCTTCGAGGAAGCGGGCCACGCGTTCCGCTGAATCAGCGCTCCGATCAACCCTCAGCTGCAGGGTGCGCAGCCCGCGCATCAACAGCCAGGCATCGTGCGGGCTCGGTGCCGCCCCTAGCGTCATGAGCTCACGGCTCATCACCTGCCGCATGTGCGCGCTGCTGCCGGCCAGCACGCCGCACACCACATCGCTGTGTCCGTTCAGGTATTTGGTACCGCTGTGGGCCACCATGTCGATGCCCAGGTCGATGGGGTTCTGGAAGAGCGGGCTGTTGAAGCTGTTGTCGCACAGCGTGACGATCCCCCGCTCCCGCGCGATCGCTGCCACCGCTGCCAGGTCCTGTAGTTCGAAGGTGAGCGAGTTGGGGCTTTCGGTGATGAAGAAGGTGGTGTTGGCCCGGCTGGCGCGGCGGTAGTTCTCCGCATCGGTGCCGTCCACGTAGGTGGTCTCCACCCCGAAGCGCACCAGAAGCTCGCTCAGAAGTTTCCGTGTCCAGCTGTAGGGCTTGTGGACGCACACCACGTGGTCGCCCGCCTTGGTGAAGGCGATGACGGCCGCTGCGATCGCCGCGCTGCCGCTGCTGAAAAGCAGCGCGTCCTCGGCGTGCTCGAGGGCCGCGAGCTTGCGCCGGACCATGCCCACGGTCGGGTTGTATCCACGGGTGTACAAGGGCCGCTCGAACTCCTGTTGCACAACGGCGCGCATCGCGGAAACCGTGGGGTAGGCGAAGTTGCCGCTCTGCACGACAGGTGGGACGACGGCATCGAAGCCGCGAGCGCGATCCTCGCCCAGGTGGTTGAGCAGGTGTGAGAGGTCCGGCGTGTCCATGGTGCAAAGGAAAGGCCTATGGGGTCGGCCCTGGCGGGTCCCGCCGGTAGAACACGAACCCGTTGGAGCGACCGGTCTCCACGAAGGTGCCCATGGCCTCGACCTCCTTCACGGAGGTGACCTTGCAGGCCAGGTGCACCGGCCGGTCGATCGCTCCGTGGAAGAGCACATCCTCCGCCGGTGTGGGCTCCGTGGTGCGGCCATAGAACCAGGGCGCGTAGCTCTTGTAGCCCTTTGTCGCCAGGTGGCAGCGTTCACCCTGGTGGGTGATGAAGAACGCCACCGCGGCGCGCTGGCTGTATGCCTCGATGTTGGAGATGAGCGCATAGAGGCCGGTGGTGACGAACAGCGCACCTCCAGTGAAGGTCACCAGCAGGCTCGCGCGGAAGCGCGCCGCGCCATGCAGGAAGTGGGCCGTTAGCAGGCTTGCGGCGAGGAGCAAGCCGGGCAGCGCGGCCCATGCGCTCCAGTTCACATCGGCCTCCAGGTTCCCTGCGGCGAAAGGGTCGGCGGCGACGAGGGGTTGCAGCAGGTCGGGCCGCATGCCCAGGAAGGGTACCGCGACCACCACCAGGGCGATGAGGTTGCCGAGCACCCCGATCAGGAATCGCGAACGGCCGAAGGCCTCCTGTCGTGACCAGATGCGCTCCATCTGCAGTGCGGCGAGGCAGGTGAGTGGGAAGTAGCACAGGCTGCTGTAGTGCACGATCTTGGTGCGCACCAGGCTGAACAGCACAAGCACCACGAGCAGCAGCGCCACCATCCACCGCCTGTGCCCGGTGCCGTCGCTGTCTCCTCGCCGGAAAAGTTCCCGGAGCGCGAAGGGCGATGCGGGGAAGCAGCCCACGAGCAGCACCACCACGTGGTATCCGGCGAACCCACCGTGCCCCGCATCCTCGGTGGTGAGCATGGCCACCTGCCGGAGGAAGAACGCCTCCATGAACACGGGTCCGTTGCGTGCCAGGTCGACCGCGGCCCATGCGGACACCGTGACCACACCGGTGAGCGTGAGCATCAGGAGCTGACCTGCTGGCAGCCGGAGGCGCATCCGTGACCAGGCCAGCATCGCAGCGACCACGAGCGCGGGAATGAGCACCCCCACCGGCCCCTTGGTCAGTACGGCAAGCCCAAGAAGCACACCGCCCCATACGGCGTCCCTCTGGCCACCGCCCTCGCTGAGCCGT
The DNA here is from genome assembly GCA_964621425.1 of uncultured Chryseobacterium sp. GTDB lineage: Bacteria > Bacteroidota > Bacteroidia > Flavobacteriales_F > PHOS-HE28 > PHOS-HE28. The sequence continues at coordinate 8,359 of CAZUNW010000097.1, forward strand.
ATGAGGCGGTCGATGCCCAGGAAGATGAACAGGTTGAACCAGGGGTCGATGATGCCGCTGCGGAAATAGAGGTGCGGCAGGATGGACCCCGCGTAGGCCAGCGCCCACATGCGGCCGAACAGCAGGCCGCGCCGCTGCGTGCCGATGCCGTGGACCACCAGCAGGGTGAGGATGCCGCACAGGGCGTTAGGCAGGCGTGCGGCGAGCTCGCCCACTCCGAGGAAGGCCATGCATGCGGCCTGCAACCACATGAAGAGGGGTGGCTTCTCATGGAAGGGCCGGAAGTCGATCTGCGGGCGCAACAGGTCGCCGGAGACCAGCATCTCGCGTGCGATCTCGGCGAAGTTGATCTCATCCCAGTCGAACAGGTGCACCGCTCCCAGTCCGGGAACGAACAGCAGCAAGCCCAGGAGGGCGATGAGCAGGCGGTCGCGCAGCATGGGCCGCATGTCAGCGCCCCCGTTCTCCGAGCAGCGCCCAGCCCACCAGGCCGGTGCGGGCCAGGAAGTAGCGCAAGCTCACGTTCAACACCCCGAAGCCGTAGGTCATGCTGCGGCTGAAGTTGATGCTGCTGGCCTCGTCGAAGTATTTGGTGGGACAGGTGATCTCGGCGATGTCGAAACCGCACCAGAAGA
>CAZUNW010000098.1:0-1925 GCA_964621425.1 uncultured Chryseobacterium sp.
GGCCGGGGTCTTGATGGTGATCTTGAAGTCCTTCTGCTCGATCTCCACCTCGCTCACGCCGCTCTTGGCGACGAACTTGATCAGCTCCTGGATCTGCGATAGGTTCATCGGTTCGCTCATTGTTCGGAGGACGGTTTCGGGTCGTTGCCGGCCCGAAGGGACCGCCAAATTAGATCGTAAGGGCGTTCAGCCCCCGTAGGCCCATTTGAGGTATACGGCTCCCCAGGTGAAGCCACCGCCGAAGGCGCTGAGGATCAGGTTGTCGCCCTTCTTCAGGCGGGGTTCCCATTCCCACAGGCAGAGGGGCAGGGTACCCGCCGTGGTGTTGCCGTACTTGGTGATGTTGATCATCACCTTGCTGTCGTCCAAGCCCATGCGCCGGGCCGTGGCATCGATGATGCGCAGGTTGGCCTGGTGGGGCACCAGCCAGGTGACGTCCGCCGCGGTGAGCCCGTTCCGCTCCATCACCTGCGCGCTCACCTCGGCCATGTTGGTGACGGCGAACTTGAACACCGACTTGCCCTCCTGGAACACGCTGTGCTCATGGGCCTCCACTGTGCGCACGCTGGCGGGCCGCACCGACCCCCCCGCCTTCTGGTGCAGGAACTGGCACCCGGAGCCGTCGGCATGCAGCAGGCTGTCCAGCACGCCCAGGCCCTCGGTGTTGGGTTCGAGCAGCACGGCGCCACCGCCGTCACCGAAGATGATGCAGGTGGCGCGGTCCTCGTAGTCGATGATGCTGCTCATCTTGTCGGCGCCCACCACCACAACCTTGCGGTACTTGCCCGTCTCGATGAACTGGGCCGCCACCGTAAGGGCGTAAAGGAATCCGCTGCAGGCCGCCATCAGGTCGAAGCCCCAGGCATTGCGGGCCCCCACGCGGTCGCAGATGATGTTGGCCGTAGCCGGGAACTGGTGGTCGGGTGTCACCGTGGCGCAGATCAACAGGTCGATCTCGGAGGGCTCGATGCCGCGCTTCTCGCAGATGGCGCGGACGCAGCGCACGCCCACCTCCGAGGTGCCCACCCCGCGTTCCATGATGCGGCGCTCCTTGATGCCCGTGGGCTCGGTGATCCACGCATCATTGGTATCCACGATGTGCTCCAGGTCGTGGTTGCTGAGCACCCGGTCGGGAACCCAGCCGTGCACGGCCGTGACGGCGGCGGTGATGCGGCTCATACCAGGGCTTCCCGGATGCGGTCGTTCAGCCGGCTCTCCACCACTTCACGTGTGAAGAGCAGCATGTTCTTGATGGTGATCTCGTTGCTGATCCCGTGGCCGATGATCACGTTGCCGTTGACACCCAGGACCGGCAGGCCGCCGTAGTTCTCATAGTCGAAGCGGTCGAAGAAGGGTTCGTGCACCCCGCGAACCTTCAGCAGATCGTGGAAGGCCTCCACGGCCTTCAGCACGATGTTGCCTGTGAAGCCGTCGGTGACCATCACGTCGGCCTTGTCGTTGAACAGGTCGCGCCCCTCTGCATTGCCGATGAAGCGGTACTGCGTCTGCTCCTTCATCAGCCCGTAGGCGGCCAGGGCGGTGGCATTGCCCTTCTTGTCCTCCTCGCCGATGTTCAGCAGCGCCACCTTGGGTTCGGCGATGTGGTACACGTGCTTGGCGAGCAAGTGGCCGAGCAGGCCGAACTGGCAGAGCACGTCCGGCTTGCAGTCGGCGTTGGCGCCCACGTCCAGGAGGATGCCGTAGCTTCCGTTCTCCTTGGGTACCACGCTGGGGATGCAGGGGCGGATCACCCCGGGGATGGGCTTCACGCTGAACACGCTGCCCACCAGCATGGCGCCGGTGTTGCCCGTGCTGGCGAAGGCGTCCAGGCGTCCCGCTTTCAGGAGGCCGAAGCCGATGCTGATGCTGCTCTCGGGCTTGCTCTGCAGCGCCTTGGTGGCGCTGTCCTCCATGGTGATGTCATT
>CAZUNW010000098.1:1935-2759 GCA_964621425.1 uncultured Chryseobacterium sp.
CCACCACTTCGAAGGCGGCTGGATCGGCGCCCTCCCGGGCCAGCCCGGCGGCAATTACCCCGGGGTCGCCGATCAGCACCAGTTGCACGCCGGGCGGCAGCTCGCGGGCGGCCATGACGGCCCCCTTCACGGGCACATCGGGCCCATGATCGCTTCCCATGATGTCCAGTCCGATCCTCATCGTGGCCGGCAGGGACGGTGCGTGCCCAAGGTGCGCTTACTCGGCGGCGTTGCCGCTCACCACCACCTTACCCCGGTAGTACAGGTCCTCGCCCACCTTGTAGGCGCGGTGACGCAGGTGCATTTCACCCGTGTTGGGGTCCTTGCTCACCGTGGGGGTGCCGGCGCGCTGGTGGGTGCGCCGCTTCATGGTGCGGGTCTTGGAATGGCGTCGTTTGGGGTTCGGCATGGCTCAGTGGTTCGATGTCAGCGGTTGTCTTTCAAGGCGTTCAGGGCGGACCAGCGCGGGTCCTCCCCGGAGGGGGAGGCATGCTGTCCGTTGAGGATGGCGTCCACCGCCGGGTCGCATCCCCCCTTGGGGTGCACGCGCCGGGCGGGCAGGGCCAGCCGGATGCATTCGTAGAGCGGGTGGCTCAAGTGGATGGCATGGTCGGACGGGTCGAGCCCGATCACATCGTCGTCCCCGTCGAACTGCTGCCGCCCGTTGAGGTGATAGACCTGGCGCAGGCGTGCCTCCACGGGTTGGTCCATCGGGGCGTTGCAATGGTCGCAGTCAAGGCGCACCGCGCCATTCACGCGCAGGTCCGCCACCAGCAGGTTGGGGTTCTTGTCCAGCTGCACTTCCGCCTCGCACGCCCCGCCGT
>CAZUNW010000098.1:2769-8992 GCA_964621425.1 uncultured Chryseobacterium sp.
GTCCTCCTCGTCTTCGTCGTCCTCGTCGTCTTCGTCGTCTTCGTCGTCTTCGTCCTCCGCCGCGGCGAAGAAGGCATCGTCCAGCGTGAACCGGAAGTCGTGCAGGCCATCCTTCAGCCCGGCGAACTCGATGGTATGTTCCTTCAAGGCCTCCACGGGGATGTGGTCGAAAGCGAAGCGCAAATGTAGGGGATCCAGCGGATCCAACAGGGTGTGGATAACTCCCTCCCGTTCAGTGGCCCGGCAGGTGGGCCGCGGCCCGCAGCAGCACCTCCTCTCCAAAGGGTGCCGCCATGAGCTGGGCCCCGAAGGGCATACCGTCGGCATCGGTGCCCAGTGGCACACTGATGGCCGGGTTGCCGGCCAGGTTGGCCTGCACGGTGAAGATGTCCTGCAGGTACATGGCGATGGGGTCCGCGGCCAGGGCCCCCCGCTCGAAGGCGGTGATGGGGCTGGTGGGCAGGAGGATCACATCGTGGTCGGCCAGGGTGCGCAGGGTGGCCTCGCGGATGAGGCGGCGCACGCGTTGGGCCTTGGCGTAGTACGCGTCGTAGTAGCCGGCGCTGAGCACGAAGGTGCCCAGGAGGATGCGGCGCTGCACCTCGGGGCCGAAGCCCTCACTGCGGCTGAGGCGGTAGGTCTCCTCCACTCCTTTGGCGTGCGGGCTGCGGTGCCCGAAGTGGATGCCGTCGAACCGGGCCAGGTTGCTGCTGGCCTCGGCGGGGGCGATGAGGTAGTAGGTGGGCACCTGGTGGTCCAGCAGGGGCAGCTCGGCGGGCTCCACGGTGTGCCCGGCGGTCTTCAGCCGTTCCACCAGCGCGGCCATGGCATCGCGCACGGCGGGGGCCACGCCGGGCCTTTCCACGCATTCCCGGTAGTAGGCGATGCGCAGCCTGCCGGGGTCCTTGAGGGTGACGGGTGGCGCCGGCCGCCGGCTGGTGGTGCTGTCCAGCTGGTCGTGGCCCGCCATGGCGTTGTACACGGCGGCGGCATCCTCCACGTTGTGCGCGAAGGGCCCGATCTGGTCGAAGCTGCTGGCGAATGCGATCAGCCCGTAGCGGCTTACGCGCCCGTAGGTGGGCTTGAGGCCCACGGTACCGGTGAAGGAGGCGGGTTGGCGGATGCTCCCGCCGGTATCGCTGCCCAGGGCGGCGTGCACGATGCCTGCGGCCACGCTTGCCGCGGCCCCTCCGCTTGACCCGCCCGGCACGCGCCTGGGGTCGAGCGGGTTGCCCACCGGGCCGTGCGCGCTGGTCTCATTGCTGCTGCCCATGGCGAACTCGTCGCAGTTGGTGCGGCCGATGATCACGGCGCCGGCATCCAGCAACCGCTGCACCACTGTGGCACTGTACAGGCTGGTGAAGCCCTCCAGGATGCGGCTGGATGCGCCCACGCGGTGGTCCTTGTAACAGATGTTGTCCTTGTTGCCGCTGCGCAGGGCGGCGTCCATGCGGTCGGCTTGGGCCAGTGCGCTTTCCGGGAAGAGCTCCAGGAAGGCGTTGAGCTCCTGGCGGCGCCCGGCCTCGGCGAGGGCGGCCTCGGTGAGGGCGCGCACGGTGGTGCCGGAGGACAGGGCCTCTCGGGCCTCGCGGAAGGTCCGGGTGGGGCGCATCAACAACGGTCGTGCGGTGCTCAGCGCTTTTCCTCCGTGGGGGCGTCGCCCTTCTGCGCGTCCTTGAACTCCTTCATGCCCTTTCCCAGCCCGCGCATCAGTTCAGGGATCTTCTTGCCGCCGAACAACAGGAGGAGGGCCAGTACGATGAGGATGATCTCCCACATGCCGAGTTTCATGGTCGTTGGGGCGTGCGTCCTGTGGTGCGGGGCGCTGGCCGTTGCAAAAGTAGGCCGATCGGCCGGTTCCGCTCAGGGTTGGGCAAGCCAGGCCGCGGGGTCCACCTTCACCAGCCCCTCGCTGGTCACCTTCCAGATCTCCACGTGTGCCACGGCGGCGCCCTCCTCGGTGAGCACAATGCCCACCACCTGCTTGGTGTCCACTTTCTGGCCCTTGGTGACAGACACCTCGCGCAGGTTGCTGTATACGGAGCGGTAGGCGCCATGGGTGACGATCACGGCCTTGCCTGCGCCAGGGATCACGATCACGCTGGTGACCTGCCCGCGGAAGAGGGCCCTCACGGCGGCGCCCTTCTCGGTGCTGATGTCCACGCCGTTGTTCTCGATAACGATGCCGGGCAGCACGGGGTGGGGCTGCTTGCCGAAGCGGCTGGTGATGGCGCCCTTCTCCACCGGCCAGGGCAGCCGGCCGCGGTTCTTCTCGAAATCGGCGTTCAGTTCGCGCGCCTCGGGGGTGAGGGTCAGGTCCATTTTGGCACCGGCCTTGGCGGCCGTGCCGCCGGCCTTGGGCTTGAGCTCGGCCTCGATGGCCTTGCGGATGGCTGCGTCCAGTTCGCGCCGCTGGCCCTCCTGCTTGCGCAGGGTGGTGCGCAGGCGCCCTTCCTCCTTGCGCAACTGGGCGAGCGTGGCTTCGCGGCCCTCCTTGTCCCTGTCCAGCCGGGCGCGCTCCTGCTCCTGCGCGCCCAGCAGGGTGCTCTTCTCCGTGCGCAGCTTGCGCAGCGCCGTGATGCGTTCATCCAGCACGGTGCGCGTGGCGGCGATCTGTTCCACCTGGGCCCGGCGGTGCTCGGCCAGCTGGTCCAGGTAGCGGCTGCGTTTCCAGGCCTGCTGAAAGCTGGTTGCCGCGAACAGGTAGCTGAGGCGGTCGTAGGCGCTGCGGTTCCGGTAGGCGTAGTGCAGCATGCGCCCGTATTCCTCGCGCAGTTCCCGCAGGTCCTCCTCGAGCGCCGTCACAATGGCCTGGTCCTCCACGATGCGCTGGTCGGCCTGCCGCACTTCGCCGCCCAGGGTGGCGATGAGCTCCTGGCGGGTTTGCAGTTGGTTGTCCAGCAGCTGCAGCTGTCGCTGGGCGCTCTGCTGCTCCTTGCGGGCCTGTTCCAGCAGGGTGTTGGTGGTGCGTATCTGTTTGTCGAGCGCCTCGCGCTTCCTTTCGAGCTTCCTGCGGTCCTGTGCAGTGCCGGGCACCAGCAGCATCAGCGCCAGCAGGGCGGCCAGGACCCGCTCACTCCATCGGGGCGAACTTCTCCGGTACGCGGAAAGGGAGCTGGAGCGTGCCGGCCGTGTCGATGCGGCTGAGCTGTAGGATGCCGGAGGCATGGCGGAGCTGGTCCGACAAAGAAAGGGAGATGCGCTGGGGGAACGGGGGCGCTTCACCCGTCCCGAAGTCCCCGTAACGCACATCGGCTTGTTGATCACGGGCCAGGTCGCTCACCACCACGCGCACCACGCGGAAGCTGTCGGGCTCGATCCAGTACCTGAAGACCACGGCCTCGCGCTCGCCGGCGCGGCGCAGGGTGCGCTCCAGGCGGCGCTCCTTCATGTCGCGGTCGTCCGCCAGGGTGTCGCCCGGCAGCACGTCCTCGGCGGCCCGCACGAAGCGCCGTTTCTCACGGCTGGTGAGCACGTAAAGCCGGTCCTCGCGGTCCACGCGGTACTTCTCCTTGGGGTCCACACCGATCGGCCTGCCCAGCAGGGCCTGTTGCAGCAGGTCCAGGTCGGGGTCGATGCCGAAGCGCACCGCGGCGCTGTCCCGCCCGCCCAGGAAGAAGGTGTTGTTGATGCGGTCGAGCACCTTCACGCTGTCGGGGGTGAGCAGGGTGCGTGCCACCTCGATGCCCAGGGCTGGGGTGATGCTCACCCACAGGGCGCTATCCACCACCAGGCGCACGGTGCTGCGGAACGAGCGGGTGTTGCCGTCCATGGAGAGGTCCACATCGGCCCTGGCGCTGTAGTGGCGGATACCTGCGGGGGCGGCGGCCAGGGTGGCCTCCAGCACCTTCTCCGCCGACCGCGCGGGCACGTCGCGCTCCGGGCGGAGCACCGCGGTGATGGGCCTGCAACCCGCCGCCACCAGCACCACCAGCACCAGGGCCCAACGGAGCGCGGGTGCGGCCGGGCTGTGCATGGGGATGCTCATTCCGCCGGGCGGCCGGTCCGCGCCTTGGTGTCGATGGTCGGGCCGGCGCCGCCCAGGGCCTGTGCCCTGCGCCACTGCTCCTGCGCGCCGGCCGTATCGCCCAGTGCGTACAGGATGTCCCCGTAGTGCTCCACCACCTCGCCGCTGGTGGACCCGCCACTGGCCAGCGCCTTCTCGATCCAGGTGCGCGCCTCGGCGTGCCTGCCCATGCGGTGAAGCACCCATGCGTAGGTGTCCTCGTAGGAGGTCTGGCCGGGCGCTACGGTGTTGCTCAGCTCGCTCATCTCGCGGGCGCGCTCCAGCCGTTCGCCACGCAGGCTGAGGTAGTAGGCGTAGTTGTTCAGTGTGGTGCTGTTGCGCGGGTCCAGTCGCAGTGCCTGGTCGTAGGCCTCGTCGCTCCTGGTGTGCAGACCTGCGCTGTGGTAGGTATCGCCCAGGCTGCTCCAGAACTGGGCCAGCAGGGGGTCGTTGTCCACCACCAGGTCGCGGCCCGTCACAAGGGCCTCTGCGGCGGCATCATATGCGGCCAGCTGCGCCTGGGACAGGCCCAGGTAGAGCCAGGGTTCGGGGCTGGTGGGGAACACCTCGGTGCAGGCCTGCGCATCATCCCGCAGGCCTGCATGGTCGCCCGTCTGCAGGTCCAGCTGCATCAGTTGAAGCCAGATGGGGAACTTGTCCTTCTCGTGCACCAGCGCCTTGCGGAACGCGTCGCGTGCCTCGGTCCACCGCTCGTCGCGCATCGGGAAGTCGCCGCGGATGGTGCTGGGCTTGCCGCTCTCCGGGTGCGTGCGTTCCAGGATGTCGATCAGGACGTAGGCGCGCCGCACCAGGTCAGGGCCCTCCTGCCCGCCGCCCAGGTCGGTCATTTCGAAGAAGCCCAGCAGCACCTGCATCTTGGGATCCACCTCCAGATCCGGGTCACCGAAGGCCAAGCCCAGTTGCTCGAAGGCGGCATCCATCTCGCCCTTGCCGTAGTGGTACTCGGCCAGGGCCAGCCGGGTCATGCTGTCGTCGGGATCGGCCTCGAGCACACGACGGTAAAGGGCAAGGGCGCGTTCGTCATCGCCCATCTGCTCGTAGAGCTCGGCCAGCATCCCCAGGTAGGCCACGTTCTCCGGCTCTTCCTGCAGGGCGGTCTCCAGTACGTCGCGCGCCTCCTCCAGCTCACCGGCGTTGGCCAGCATGCTGTATTCCTGCGAGACCACCTCCTGCCCGTTTCCCAGTTGCTGGCGGATCTCGCGGAACACCTTGCGGGCGTCGTCCGTGCGCCCTGCCATGGCGAGGGTGTGGGCCAGCTGGAAGCGCACTTCATGCCGTTCGGGCCAGCGCTCCAGGATGCCCTGGAAGGCCTCGGCGGATCTGTCGAGCTGGCCGTACTGGCCGTGGAGGTCCGCCACGAGGAAGCGGTACCAGATGTTGCCCGGGTCCGCCTGTTGGGCCTTGCGGGCCCAGGCCAGGGCATCGTTGGGGCGCTGCTGCATGTGCAGCAGTTTGGCCAGTTCATACATGGCCGCGTGGTTGCCGGGGTCAAGCCGCAGGCACCGCTCGAAGAGCACGGTGGCCTTGCCGGGCTCCCCGCCCAGCCGGGCCTGTGTGGCCTCCATGAACACGCGCATAACCTGGGCGCGGGCATCGTCGGCCTGGGTGTGGTCTCCGGGCTCTCCAGCATGCCCCATGCGGCCCCCGGCTGTGTGGCGGGTTCCACCGCATGCGGCCAGCAGCAAGGCTGCCAGCAGGAGCGTGGCTCCGCTGCGGAGGGTGGGCGTGGATGTCATCGGGGCTGGTGCGTGCACGCGGCAGTGGTCCAAGGTAGGGCACCACGGTGCCCGGCACCGCAAAGGTCGGCCATCCCGGGCGGCTCAGCCCAGTGTGCTGTCGTCGCTTAGGCTCAGGTCCATTGCACGGCCAGTCACGGCTGCGCGCTCGCCGAGCATGCTGTTGTCGATCACCGCGTCCTGTACACGCACCCCGCCGCGCAGGATCGAGCTGCGCACCACGCTGTTGGTCACCGTACTGCCTTTTTCGATGGATACATAGGGCCCCACGACACTGTTCACCAGGGTAACGTCATCCCCGATGAAGCAGGGGGGGATCACCACGCTGTTGGAGCTCTTGAGCTTGGGGCTCACGAGGTCCTTGCCGTCCTTCAGGAAGCCGAGCACCCTGGTGTTGGTGTCGACCATGGCGTTCTTGTTGCCGCAGTCCATCCAGACGTCCACCGCGCCGGCTTTGAAG
>CAZUNW010000099.1:0-2668 GCA_964621425.1 uncultured Chryseobacterium sp.
GCTGGCCGTGCTGGGTATCCATCCGGTGGTCATCGTCTCGGTGGCCGCGCTCAACACGCTGTACCAGTTCTGGATCCACACCAAGGCGTTGGGGCGGCTGGGCCCGTTGGAGGCGGTGCTCAACACCCCCAGCCACCACCGGGAGGAGGAGGAGCCCGTATACGGCATCACCACGCCGTTGGCCAGCTGGGACCCCGTGTACGCCAACTTCCATTATTGGGGTGAGCTCATCGGCCTGGCCCGGCGCACGGAGGCCTGGGCGGACAAGTTGCGTGTGTTCGTGAAGCCACCGGGATGGCGGCCCGCAGCGCTGGGTGGATACCAGGGTACGCGCGCGAAGGACCCGGTAACGCACCACCGGTTCGACACCCGCATCGATCCAGCATTGCGCACCTACGTGGTCATTCAATTCATCCTGCTGCTGGCGGCCACCACGGGTTTCCTATTCCTGCAGGAGCTGCTGCAACCAGCACTGCGCTGGGGCGCTGCTGTGCTGATCCTGTGGTGGGTGATGGACATGGGTCTGCTGATGGAGGGCGGAGGAAGGGGAATGGCACCCGAGGTGGTGCGGCTATTGGTCGTTGCGGGAGGCGGGGCCGCGCTGGCTTGGGATGGAGCCTTGGGTTGGCCCGGCGCCGTAGCCGTTCCCGTGGCCCTGGCCAGCCTGTTCCATCTGGCCACCACGACACGCCGGGCAGGCCGTCGCTGAAGCGCACACCGGTGGCCGGCGGCTGTTATCTTGGCGGTCGGCCATGGACCTGCGCAAGTCAACCCTGTTCAACGGCGTGCTCTACCTGGCCGCATTGGCCGGCACCCTCTACGCCCAAGCGAGCGGCAGCCACGCACTGGAGTACGTATGCAAGCCCATGCTCCTGCTGGTGCTGTCCAGCTGGTTCTTCTTCAACAGCAGGCGCGTGGGCGACCGGTTCACGCTGCTGGTGCAGACCGGCCTGTTCTTCTCCCTGCTGGGCGACGTGGCCCTGATGCTGCAGCACATCGACGAGTTCAACTTCCTGATCGGGCTCGCGGCCTTCATGGTGGCGCAGATCTGCTATGCGGTGGCCTTCCTCCAGAACGTGGTTGAGGTGGACAACCCCGAGGGCCTCTGGGTGCCGCTGCTCATCTCCGTGCTGCTGGCGAGCTATGGGTTCTTCTTCACCTTCGACCTTTTCCCGTACCTGGATGATGCGCTGGTCCTACCGGTGGTGGCTTACGCGATCGCCATCTCGCTGATGGCCATGGCCGCGACCTTCCGCTTCCGCCGGACCTTCCCGCGCAGTTTTTGGATGGTCCTCGCAGGGTCGCTCCTGTTCGTCGCCTCGGACAGCCTGCTGGCCAGAAACCGCTTCGCGCGACCCATCCCCATGGGCGACGTGCTGGTGATGCTCACCTACGCGGCAGCACAGTTCCTTATCGCGGCCGGTTGCCTGCTGCACGTGCTGGACCCTGAGGAGATGCGGCGGCGCCAGGCGCTCAATACCTGAGCCATCAGCTGATGCGCCCCCACACCGCCCTGTCCTTGGACCGGGCCGCGAGCGCATGGGCGATGGGCGCGTGCGCATCCGCCTGAAGCGCCGGATCGGCATCGGTGATGCGGATGGCGGCCGCACGCGCCTGCTGCAGGAGCTCCACGTCCTGCACCAGGTCAGCCAGGTGCAGCTGCGGCAGCCCGCTCTGCTGGGTACCCATAAGGTCGCCCGGGCCGCGCAGGCGCAGGTCCACCTCGGCGATCTCAAAGCCGTCGTTCGTACGTACCATCGTGCCGATCCCCTCCCGCGCGTCGGCCCCCAGCCCGTCGTCGGTCATCAGGATGCAGAAGCTCTGCTCGGCGCCGCGCCCCACGCGGCCGCGCAATTGGTGCAACTGGCTCAGCCCGAATCGCTCGGCGTTCTCGATCACCATCACGCTGGCATTGGGCACATCCACGCCCACCTCGATCACGGTGGTGGCCACCAGGATGTTGGTCTCACCACGCTTGAAGCGGCCCATCTCCAGGTCCTTGGTGGCCTGGTCCATGCGGCCGTGGACGATGCTCACCGCGTACCGGGGGAGCGGAAAGCGCCGTGATATGGCCTCGAACCCGTCGGTGAGGTCCTTCAGGTCGCTCTTCTCGCTCTCTTCGATCAGCGGGTAGACGACGTATACCTGCCGGCCCTTGCCGATCTCATCCTCCAGGAAGGCGAACACCGCGTTGCGGGCGGAATCGAACCGGTGCACGGTCTTCACCGGTTTGCGACCGGGAGGCAGCTCATCGATCACGCTCACATCGAGATCGCCGTAGAGCGTCATCGCGAGGGTGCGCGGGATGGGCGTGGCTGTCATCACCAGCACATGCGGGGGCACGGTGTTCTTGGCCCACAGGCGTGCGCGCTGGGCCACGCCGAACCGGTGTTGCTCATCGATCACCACCAGGCCCAGGTCCTTGAACTGCACGGGGTCCTCCAGCAGGGCGTGCGTGCCGATGAGGATATGGATGTGGCCCGCACCCAGAGCTGCCAGCAGACTGCGGCGCTCGGCGGCCTTCGTGCTTCCGGTCAGCAGGCGCACCTCCACGGACATGTCCTTCAGCATCCGGGCGATGGTGGCGAAGTGCTGCTGCGCAAGGATCTCCGTGGGCGCCATCAGGGCGGCCTGGCGGCCGTTGTCCAGGGCGATGAGCATGCTCAGC
>CAZUNW010000099.1:2678-8791 GCA_964621425.1 uncultured Chryseobacterium sp.
TCAGCAGGGCCACCAGTGTCTTGCCGCTGCCCACATCGCCCTGCACAAGGCGGTTCATCTGCCGGCCGCTGCCCATGTCGCGGCGCACCTCCTTCACCACGCGCTTCTGTGCGTTGGTCGGCTCGAAGGGGATGTGCTCGCGGTAGAACCGGTTCAACAGCTCGCCCACACGGTCGAACCGCTGGCCCTCCACCTTCTGCTGCACCAGCTTCTTCTGCCGGATCAGCTCCATCTGGATGAAGAAGAGCTCCTCGAACTTCTGGCGTTGCGTGGCCACTGCCAGCTGTTGCGCGTCGGTGGGGGCATGCAGCTGGCGGTAGGCCTGCGCACGGGGCATGCCGCCGGTCCAGGCCGCAAGGTCCGCGCTCAGCGTCTCGGGAAGGTGCATCTCCGGCATGTTCACCAGCACCTTGGTGAGCTTGCCGATCGCACGACTGTTGAGCCCCTTCGCGATGGCCTTCTCCGTGGTGCTGTACACAGGCTGCAGCCCGGTGACCCCCCCCGCCCGCCAGGCCTCCTCGGTCTCGAGCTCGGGATGCGCGATGTTGGGCTGCCCCTTGAAGACGCTCACACGGCCGTAGACCACATAGGGAACGCCCTCCCGCAGCAGCTGGATCAGCCACTTCAGCCCTTTGAACCAAACCAGTTCGATGCTCCCCGTGCCATCACCCAGGCGAGCGGTGATGCGTTTGGCCTGTTTCTCGCCCACCTGCCTGATGCCCGTGAGCATCCCCCGCAACTGCACCATCGACCCCTCCTCCACGGCCTCCTTCACCGCATGGAAATGCGACCGGTCCACGTAGCGGAACGGGAAGTGATGGAGAAGGTCGTTGAAGGTGTTGATGCCCAGTTCTTTGCGCAGCACCTCACCACGCTGGGGGCCCACGCCCTTCAGGTACTCGATCGGGGTTTCGCTCCAGGGCTGCATCGCAGCAGGCCAAGTTAGGACGGTGTCCGCAGCATCACTTGGTGCACAGCACCAGCTCCTCATCGCGCTTAAGGCCCAACTGGAACACCTGCCCGGGAGGCAATCGGTCGGCCGGACGCTCGACAGCCACCGTGAAGCCCGCCTCCCGCAACCGGTCCGGGTAATCGCGCCCGTAAAGGCGCACATGGTCCCGCTGGCCGAAGCGCCGCGCACGCTCTTCCGGATCGGTGATGGTCGGGTCCTCGTCGGTGTCTGCGCGCTGGCTCATGGGCACGAGCAGGATGGCAAGCCCGCCCGGTCTCAACACCCGGTGTAGCTCACGCATCGCACGGCGGTCGTCCTGCACATGCTCGAGCACATGGGAACAGATCACCAGGTCGAAGTCGTCGTCGGGGAAGGGCAGGGCGGCGACATCCAGGTCGATGGTACCGGGCGGATAGGTGTAACCGGGCTCCTTGCGATCGCCGCCCACGTAGGTGACCCCGGGGCTGGTGCGCAACCGGTCGCGGAGGCTGCGGTCGGGGGCCACGTGCAGGACGCGGTGTCCGGGGCGCGGCAGGCCACGCTCCTGAAGGGCAAGGGCCATCATGCGCGTGCGCTCCAGCGATCCACAGTACGCGCAGAGGGCATGCGGGCGTGGGGGTGTTCCGCTCGGCAGGTAGGTGATTGCACCGCGTCCGCACAAGGGGCAATGCACCGCATCGCCGCGCAGCGCGCGATCCCGCAACCAGCGTTTCAATGGGCCCGGCACGTGGGCAAGTTAGCCCGCACGGGCGGCATGGCTGAGCGCGACTCACCCACGTGCTGACCTGCATCAGGGTCCCAGAGCATCGGTGCCCCAACCTTGCAGCGCATAACGGCAGATCCACGCACGCACCATGAGCACCCGGAACCACCAACGCAAGGGCAAGAGCACCACGGCCCAAAAACGCCCAGGACCTGCCAGCCCGTCACCGCTGCACGGGCTGCTGCCCGGCGAACAACACCCTGGCCAGACGACAGGGAGCGGCAGGCTGCACGATCAGCCCGGATCGCAGATCGAGCGGGAACGACACACCTACGGGGGAAGCACCACGCCCAAGCGGGGGGCCGGCCGCACCAACAAGAAGGCGGTCAGCCGTGGCAGGCGGAAACAGTGAGGTCAGATGGAGGTCATGCCGAGCATCAACGCCGGCTCCTCCATCAGTGCCTTGAAGGTGTTCAGGAAGGCCGCACCGGTGGCGCCATCCACCACGCGGTGATCGCAGCTCAGCGTCACCTTCATGGTGTGGCCCGGCACGATCGAACCGTTGCGCACCACAGGCTTTTCCATGATGCCGCCCACGGCCAGGATGCAGGCATCGGGCGGGTTGATGATGGCGGTGAACTCTTCGATGCCGAACATGCCAAGGTTGGAGATGGTGAAGGTGTTGCCCTCCCAATCCTGCGGCTGGAGCTTTTTCTCCTTTGCCTTCTTCGCGTAGTCACGCACCTCGGCACCGATGGTGCGCAGGGGCTTGCCATCGGCGAAACGCACAACGGGCACCAGCAGGCCCTCCTCCACGGCCACGGCCACGCCGATGTGCACATGTTCGTTGAAGCGGATGCGATCGCCGAGCCAGCTGCTGTTGACCTTGGGATGCTGCTTGAGGGCCACCGCAGAGGCCTTGATCACCAGGTCGTTGAAGCTTACCTTGTCAGGCGCGATGCTTGCATTGACCGCCTCGCGCACTTGGATGGCGCGGGCCATGTCCACCTCCAGTGTGAGGTAGAAGTGCGGCGCGGTGAACTTGCTCTCGGCCAGCCTGCGCGCGATGGTCTTCCGCATCTGGCTCACCGCCACCTCGGTGAACGCCTCCACCTGGGGTGAGCCTTGGGCAATACCCCCTCCGGTCCAGCCCTCGATATCGCGCTTCGTCACGCGGCCATCGGGACCACTGCCCTTCACCCGGCCGATGTCGATGCCCTTCTCCTCCGCCAGGCGCTTGGCGAGGGGGCTTGCGTGCCTGCGGCCGCTGCCGTTGGATGAAGGGACGGCAGCCGCACCTGAAGCGGCAGTGCGGGCCACAGGAGCGGGAGCTGAGCTGGGAGCGGCCGCCACAGGGGCGGGAACAGGAGCGGCGGGCGCAGCGGGAACGGGAACAGCGGCTCCGGCCGGAGCCGCAGTGGCCGCCTCGGCCAGCAGCTTGCTGATGTCCTCGCCCTCCTTGCCGAAAACGGCCAGCAGGCTGTCCACCGCCGCCGTACCACCTTCGGGCACACCCACGTGCAGGAGCACCCCGTCATGGAAGCTCTCGAACTCCATGGTGGCCTTGTCGGTCTCGATCTCGGCGAGTATCTCGCCGCTTTTCACCTTGTCCCCCACCTTCTTGTGCCACTTCGCCACCACACCCTCGGTCATGGTGTCGCTCAACTTCGGCATGCGTACGATCTCGGCCATGGCTTCTTGGTATTGGCCGCCTCACGCGGAACTCCCAGTCCTGCGTGCGCGCGGTGAACGTCAGTCCGTGATGAAGGGGTAATCCGGCGTCCGGTAAACATCCTCCCAGAGCTCCTTCGGCTCGGGGAGCGGGCTTTCCTCGGCGAACTTCACGGCATCCTCCACCTCCTGCTTGATGGCGGCGTCCATCGCCTCCAGGACGTCCTCGGTGGCCCAACCGCTGGCCAGCAGCTTCGCACGCACGTCCTCAATGGGGTCCTGTTGCTTGTAGGCCTCCACCTCCTCCTTCGTGCGGTACTTCTGCGGGTCGCTCATGCTGTGGCCGCGGTACCGGTAGGTCTTGATCTCGAGCAGGAAGGGCCCCTGGCCGCCGCGGCAGTGGGCACAGGCCCGGGCGATGGCATCGTGCACCGCATCACAGCGCATGCCGTCCACCGCCTCGCCAGGCATGTCGTAGCTCTCACCCAGCCGGTGCAGCTCACGCACATTGCTGGTGCGCTCCACACTGGTGCCCATGGCGTACTGGTTGTTCTCGATGATGAAAATCACCGGGAGCTTCCAGGTCATGGCCATGTTGAAGGTCTCGTGCAGCATGCCCTGGCGGACGGCGCCATCGCCCATCATGCACAGGGTCACCTGGTCACCGCCGCGGTACTTGTCAGCGAAGGCGATGCCGGCGCCGAGGCCGATCTGGCCGCCCACGATGCCATGCCCGCCAAAGAGGTTGCGGGACTTGTCGAAGTAGTGCATGCTCCCGCCCTTGCCCTTGCTGGTGCCCGTGGTGCGACCATAGAGCTCGGCCATAACGCGGTGGGGCCGTTCACCCAGCACCAGGGGATGGCAGTGGTCGCGGTAGCCGGTTATGATGCGGTCCTCCTTGCCCATGGCCGTGACCATGCCGGCGAGGATGGCCTCCTGACCGATGTACAGGTGGCAGAATCCGCCGAACTTCTGCATGGTGTATAGCTGGCCGCACTTCTCCTCGAAGCGGCGCATCAGCAACATGTCCTTGAACCAGCGCAGGAGGGTCTCCTTGCCGTGGCCCGCATCGGCCGGGCGGGCGCTCTTCTTGGCGGGGGATGCGGTCTTGGTGGGCATGGACGGAGGCCCTGGGGGCCGGGGCCAAAGATAGCCCCGGACGAGTTGACGGTCAGCGCTTCAGGTAGCTGCTGTCGAAGCACAGGGGCAGCAGGCTCTCCGCACTGAAGGTCTCGAGCACCGGGCCACGCACGATGCCCATCAGCAGCCGCAGGGGTGAACCCTGGCGCAATTCCTGTTCCAACAGGGCCTGTCGGCAGATGCCGCAGGGGGTCACGGGGTCGCGGCCCTTCACCTGCGGCACCACGATGGCGATGCACTCCACGGTGCCCTTGGGCAGCATGCTCATGGCAGCGTGCAGGGCGGCGCGCTCGGCACAGATGCCCGCCGGGAAGCTGGCGTTCTCCTGGTTGCAGCCCGGCACCACCTCGCCGCTCTCCATGCGCAGGGCAGCACCCACCTTGAACCGCGAGTAGCGCGCATAGGCGTTGCCCGCTGCGCGCTGCGCAAGCTTCAGCAGCTCCTGGTCCTCTGCGGGCAGTGAACCCCAGCCCGGGTGGTGCATGTAGACGGTGGTGAGCTTGCGGGAGCTGGACATGGGGCTGGCGGCAGGAGGCCGAAGGTAGGGCCACCGGGGCTACACCCCTTCCCCACCCCGCGCCGATCGCTAGCTTTGGCGCCTTCCGCGATGGACACGATCAGCGACCTGGTCCAGGCGTTCCCGCCCATCACCCTTGCCGCCATGGACGGGGTGAAGCTGCAGGACCGCATGGACACCAAGTACGTGTTCGCACAGGGTGCGCTGCGCAGCGTGCTGCAGGCCATGCTGCCCCACTACCGGCTGCTGGAGGTGGATGGCGTGCGCGGCGGCGCCTACCGGTCGCTGTACTTCGACACCGCGGGCCTGCGGGACTACCACGACCACCACAACGGCCGCACACTGCGACGCAAGGTGCGCTTCCGCGAGTACGTGGGCAGCGGCACCTGCTTCCTGGAGGTCAAGCGCAAGACGGGCAGCGGGCGTACGGACAAGCACCGCATGCAGGTGCCCGTGATACCGCCCGCCCTGGCCGGCGAGCAGGCGGCCTTCGTGGCCGCGGCCACCCGCAGCCCGGAGCCCCTCGTGCCCGTGATGTGGAACCGCTTCACACGGTACACCTTCGTGCATCGCGAACGGGCCGAGCGCCTCACCCTCGACGTGGGCCTGGGCTTCAGCCTTTTCAATGACCCCGGGCGCGAGCTGCCGCTGGATGGCATCGTCGTGGCCGAACTCAAGCAAGGGCGAGCCGACCGCGGATCACCCTTCGCGCAGGACATGCGCGCCCGCGGCATACGCCCCTCAGGCATGAGCAAATACTGCATCGGCCTCCTGGGCCTGGTTCCCACCCTGAAGCACAACCGGTTCAAGGAGGTGCTGCGCATGCTGCAGCGCCTGCGCACCGCCGCCTGAACAACACCCCACCAAGATCATGAAGCTCTTCGGCATGCGCATCTTCCACGAGGACATGTGGGAGCTGCTCTTCAAGTTCGGCCTCGATGCGGCGGTGCTGTTCATCCTCATCCGGGTGATCTACTACCCCATCCACCGGAAGAAGGACTACCTGTTCACCTACTTCCTGTTCAACATCCTCATCTTCTTCCTGTGCGTGCTGCTGAACAACGTGAAGCTCAGCATCGGCTTCGCCTTCGGCCTCTTCGCCATCTTCGGCATCCTGCGCTACCGCACCG
>CAZUNW010000100.1:0-454 GCA_964621425.1 uncultured Chryseobacterium sp.
ATGGTGGCCAGGTTCATGGTCACCGTCGAGTTCATCGCCTGGAAGATGGAGCCCGAACCGATCAGTGTGGTGTCCTTCTTGCGACGAAGGGCGTCAACGCCCTCCACCACGGCCAGGGCGCTGCTGTCGTTCCCGTAAAGCACGCCCACCTCGTTGTCCAGGAAGGTCTGCTCGGTCATGCCGGCGTGGCGGAAGGCCTGGCTGGTTGCCGCGTGGGCGTAGAAGCATTGCTCGGCCATGCCCACGCGCTGGCGGCGCCCCAGCTCGGCCTTCAGGTCGGGCATGTCCACCTTGCCGGTGAGCGCACTGCGGAAACCCATCTCTTTGCGCACGGGGTCGAACACGATGTTGTTGTTGAAGTCGGCCGACGTGGCGCCCGCGTCGCCAGAGCATACGGGTTGGCCGTCGAAGTTGTCGGTGCCGGCTCCGGGCGTGACGGGCGTGTTGGGCCCCT
>CAZUNW010000100.1:464-8685 GCA_964621425.1 uncultured Chryseobacterium sp.
GCGTCCGGTGCGCAGACTCTCGGACACTTCCGCCAGGTCCTTGCCCAGGCAGGACCAGATCCCCATGCCGGTGATGACGACCCGTTCCACGACGCCTCAGGAATGGATGCCTCCGTTGACGTGGAGCACCTCCCCCGTGATGTAGGAGGCGCGCGGTGACGCGAGGAAAGACACGGCATGCGCCACCTCCTCCGGCTCGCCGAAGCGCTCCATGGGGATCATGCCCTTGAGCTGGTCCACCGGCAGGTCCTTGGTCATGTCCGTGCGGATGAACCCGGGCGCCACGGCGTTCACGGTGATCTTGCGCTTGGCCACCTCCTGTGCCAGGCTGCGCGTGGCGCCAATGACCGCCGCCTTCGCCGCGCTGTAGTTCGCCTGACCGGCCACGCCCTTTGCGCCCGATACGGACACCACGTTGATGATGCGTCCGGAGCGCTGGCGCACCATCTTTTGCATCACCGCGCTGGTGACATTGTAGAAGCCATGAAGGCTGGTGCCGATCACGGCGTGCCAGTCCTCCTGCGGCATGAAGACGAAGAGGTTGTCCTTGGTGATCCCGGCGTTGTTCACCAGCACCTCGATGCGCGCCCCGGGATTGGCCTCCGCCCAACCGGCGACCGCCTTGTGCACGGCCTCGCGATCGGTCACGTCGAACTGTATGGGCTCTGCCTTCACACCGTGCTCACGCACCAGTCGGGCCGTCTCCTCCGCCTGTTCGGCACCTTTCGCGTAGTTCACGAGGATGTTCAACCGGTGGTCGGCGGCCAGGGCGATGGCCACGGCCCGCCCGATACCGCGTGATGCACCCGTTACCAGGGCATGGAGTTCCGTTCCGCTGCTCATCCTTGGAAGAGGTCGTTGACCAGCAGGCGTTCACGCAGGGACTGCAGCGTGGCCGTGCTGGGCGCATCGGTGACCACCGGCGCAGCCACGGCGCGCACCTCCTCGTAGAAGGCGCGGTTGGCAGGGGAAAGCGTGGCCTTCAGATCGGCGATGTCCACGGCCTGCGCGAGCGCCAGGCACTGGATGGCCATCACCTGGGCCGTGTTGTCGATCACCCGCGCCGCCATCCAGGCCGCATTGGTCCCCATGCTCACGATGTCCTGGTTGTCGTTGTTGTTCGGGATCGAGTGCACGTACATCGACGTGCTAAGCGCCTGGCTCTCAGCTGTGGTGCTCACAGCAGTGAACTGTATGCCCTGCAGCCCGTAGTCGATCCCCGGCCTACCCATCACGAGGAATGGCGGGAAGCGCCCGTTCACCTTGTCGTTCAGGAGGAAGTTGAGCTGCCGCTCGGTGAGCATGCAGAGCTTGGCCACGGCCAGCTTTAACTGGTCCATCGCGAGCGCCACCTGGTCGCCGTGGAAGTTGCCGCCATGGTAAACGCTGGCCGTGCGGTGGTCCACCACCGGGTTGTCGTCCACGCTCAACAGCTCATCACCGATCACCCGGGCGGCCTGCTCCACTGTGTCCATGATGGGACCGAGCACCTGCGGGATGCACCGGATGCTGTAGTGCTCCTGCACCTTGTGGTCGAACATGCTGCCGCTGCCGCGGTCCAGCTGCTTGTACAGGTGCTCCTCGCGTTTCTTGGTCCATCCCGCGCCGTCCAGCCGTCCGCGCAGCGCAGACGCCACGGCGTTCTGACCGGCATGGCGCTTCACGCCGTTCAGCACCTCGCTCAGGTGGTCGTCGTACGCGCCCACGACCTCGCTGATCAGGGCGCCCATGGCGATGGCCCGGTCCACGAGCCGTCGGGCGTGGTGCACATTGAGCGCTCCAAGGCCGGTCATACAGGCCGTGCCGTTGACGATGGCGAGCCCGTCGCGCATGCGGAGCTTCAGTGGTGGGACACCCGATTCGCGCAGGATGTCGGCCATGGGACGTCGCACGCCCTTCCAGGTGCCGGTGCCCTCGCCAATGAGGCCAAGGCCGATGTGCGCCTGTTGCACCAGGTCGCCGCTCGCACCCACGCCCCCATGCTGAGGAATGGTGGGGTGGATGCCGTGCTCCAGGTAGATGAGCAACTGGTCGATGGCCGCGCGGCTTACGCCTGAATAGCCCAGCAGGAAGGTGATGGCCCTGCTCAACATGCAGGCCCGCACGGCCGCGTCGGGCAGCGGAGCACCCATGCCCGAAGCATGGCTGCGGAGCAGGTTGTATTGCAACTGCTCACTGTCCGCCTCGGGGATGTGATACTGCACCAGGGGGCCGAAACCAGTGTTGATGCCGTAGATCACCCGGTCGCGTGCGAACTCCTGCAGAAAGGCGAAGGAGCGCTCCGCGGCATCCAGGTCCCCCGCCGACGGACGGAGAGTGCATGCACCCGTGGCGATCTTGACGAAGGCCTCCAGGTCCAGGTCGCGCACGGTGCCGGGGGAAATGTCCACGCTCACGGTAGGGGTTGGAAAAGGCGTGCAAAGTTAACCGCCCCGGCTAATTTCGCGGGGTCCGTGGCGGCCGCGTGACGCAGCACGATGGGAGCAGGGTTCAGTGCGTTATACCGATGGCTGCGTGGTCGCAGGTGGTTGCTCGCAGCCCTGCTCTCGGTCTGGGCGGTGTTCGTGGCCCTTTCACTGCCCCGGTTGCGCCTGATCAACGACCTGTTCCAAGCGCTGCCGCCCGACCCCCAGGTGCAGCGGTTCCGTGAGCTGCTGGCCACTGCACCGGGTGCCGATCGCCTGCTGGTGGGCTTCACAGCAGGCCAAGGCCAGCCCGTGGACAGTGCCATCGCCGCGTCGGACCGGTTCGTGCAGGCCATGCGCATGGGGCCGGGGTCAGATCGGTTCATCCAGGTTGACAACACCCCGGACCCAATGTGGTTCGATGCCGCCGTCGGGTCGGCACTTTCCGATCCGGCCGTGCACGCGGATACCGCCGCGCTCGTGCGCGTGATAGGGGGCGATGACAACGCACTGGACAGCCTGATGACCGCGGTCCGTGGCCGCCTGCTCAGCCCGGCCGGGCTGCTGCAGGAACAGCTCATCCTAGGCGATCCGGCGCGCCTCATGGACGGGCACCTGGCCACGCTTCGCGCCCGGTCCGATCTGGGTGGCGTGGACGGCTCTTCCGGCGTCCTGCTGGACCGCTCGGGCACCACAGCAGTGGTGTTGCTGAGGCCTCGGCCGGGAATGGCGGATACCGCCCTGGCCCGATCGGTGGACGATGTGCGCGAGCGCATGACCTCCGTGTCGGGCGGAACTGTCTCGGCGGAGGTCTTTGGGCCCGCCGCCATCGCCCGTGCCAATGCCCGTCGCGTGGCCGCCGACTCCAGCTTCACCACGGCCCTCTCCGTGGCCCTCTTCGTCCTGCTCCTGCTGGTGGCCTACCGGAAGTGGGCCATGCCGCTGCTCGTGTTGCTGCCTGCGGCCTTCGGCATGCTCAATGCCCTGGCCATCCTGGCGTGGACCGCGCCTGAGCTCTCGTCCATCGCACTGGGCGTTTCCGCCACGCTGCTGGGCATCGCGCTGGACTACGCACTGCACCATTTCACCCACCTGCGCCACAGCCGCGATGTGGGGCGCACCGTGCGCGATGTGGCGGGACCCCTGCTGCTGGGCTGCGCCACCACCATCATGGCCTTCCTGGCCCTGCGGACGCTCGGAGCGCCGCTGCTGCGCGACCTGGGGCTCCTGGCCGCGCTCATGCTCGGGTCCTCCGCGCTCTTCACCCTCGTCTTCCTCCCTCACCTGCCCGTGGCCTGGCATACGCCGGTGCAGCCTGTCGGATCCGCCAGGACCAGCGCCCGTTGGCGTCGCTCCCTGCAGGCCTGGAGCCCCTTGTTCGTGCTCGTTGTCACCCTGGTCCTGTGGCCTTTTGTGGACCGCGTGCGCTTCGAGGATGATCCCGAGCGCCTCAGCTATCTGCCGGCCGGCATGCGCGAGCTGCGCGAGCGCCTGCTCGGCTCGCCGGACGACCTGCGCACGGTGTTCCTTGTGGCCGAGGAAAAGGGGGAGGACCCTGCCCGCCTGCGTATCGGTCGTGCGGTCGATCGCCTGCGTTCCCAGGCAACACCGCCTTTCGTCACGTTGGTGTCGCCCACGGACCTGATCCCCGCGGACAGTGTGCGCCATGCGGCACATGCGCGCTGGGCCGGTGCCCTTGCCCGCTTCGATACCGCGGCGTTCCGAACACGCTTCGTGCGGGCGGCGGAACGTGCGGGCCTCAACCCCGACGTGTTCGCCCCCTTGCTTGGACCCGTGAGCGGGCGCGTCGCCCATCCCTTGGACAGCGCCTCGCGTGCGCTCCTGGAGGAGGGTTCTGTGCAGCGCCTAGCTGACGGCCGTGTTCGCTGCCTGGCGCTGGCCCGCGTGGCCCCGGGCGATGAGGCGCGCATCACCGCCGCCCTCGCAGGCACGGGGGTGGAGGTGCTGCCCCGTGGGTCCATCGGTGCCCGCATTCGGAGCCTCGTGGAACGCGACCTGCAGCGCATCCTATGGACCACCGGACTGCTTGTGTTCGTCACGCTGCTCATCACCTACGGGCGCATCGAGCTGGCGGTGGTCACCTTCCTGCCCATGCTGCTCAGCTGGGTTTGGATCCTGGGCATCTGCGGCCTCACCGGCATTCCCTTCAACATGGTGAATGTGCTGGTCTGCACCTTCATTTTCGGGCTTGGCGATGACTATTGCCTCTTCACCACCAGCGGCATCCTCAACCGCTACCGCGATGGCAGCGATGACATGCCGGCCATCCGGACGGGTGTGCTGCTGTCCGTTGCCAGCACCGTGATCGGCACGGGGGTCCTGCTATTCGCCGGGCATCCCGCACTCCGCAGTATCGCACTGCTCAGTGTGGTGGGCATGGTTTGCATCCTGGTGATCTCGCTCACCGTCCAGCCCGTGTTGTTCCGATGGCTCATCACCGGGCGTGCAGCCGGTGGACGACTGCCGTTCACCCTCCGTTCGCTCGCCATTTCGCTCTTCGCATTTGCCTATTTCCTCGGCGGCTGCCTTGTCCAGCTCGTCGTTCTGCCCCTCGTTGCCATCTCACCGTTGCAGCGGGAGACCAAGCGCCGCGTGTTCGGCCGCTCCCTGATGCTCTTCACCCGCTCGCTCGTGTATGTGATGGCCAACGTGCGCAAGGATGTGCGGGATTTCCGTTCCGAGCTTGAACGCGGCCCCGCCATCGTCATTGCCAACCACGCGTCCTTCATAGACATCCTCGTCATGTTGATGGTGCATCCGCGCACCATCATGATGACCAACCGCTGGGTCTGGAACTCGCCGTTCTTCGGCGCGTTCGTGCGCTTCACGGGGGTCGTGCGCAGCGAGGACGACATCGCCACGAACACCGAACGTGTGCGGGAGGCCGCGGCGCGGGGATGGAGCATCGTGGTCTTCCCAGAGGGTACCCGGAGCCTGGACGGACGTATCGGGCGATTCCACAAGGGGGCCTTCCACATGGCGCAGGAGCTCCAGCTCCACGTCATTCCCGTACTGCTGCACGGTGTTGGTTACGCCATGGCCAAGAAGGATGCCCTGTTGAAGGATGCCACCATCACGATGCGCACGCTGCCCGCCATCACGCCGGACGACGCGCGTTTCCCGCATGTGCTGAAGGACCGCACGAGGGCCATCGCTGCCATGTTCCGAAGCGCACATACGGCCCTGCGCGAAGCGCGCGAAACCCCATCCTACTTCAGGGAGCAGCTCGTGCGCGCCTTCACCTACAAGGGGCCCGTCCTCGAGTGGTACATCCGCATCAAGTCACGGATCGACGCCCGCCTGGATGACCGCATCCACGCGCTGCTGCCACGAACGGGTGAAATCGTGGATCTTGGCTGCGGCTACGGCCCGCTTACCTACCTGCTGCATTGGAGCGCACCGGAGCGAAGGCTGCTCGGTGTGGACCACGATGCGGGAAAGGTGGCCGTGGCAGCGCACAGCATGCTCCGCGGGGAGAACCTGCGATTCGAGCAGGCCGACCTGCTCACCTGGTGCCCCCCGTCGGCGGATGCCTATGTCCTCAAGGATGTGCTGCACTACCTGCCCATGCCACGGCAGGCGGAGCTGCTGCGCTCCTGTGCGGAGGTCCTCCGACCGGGAGGGGTCATCGTGGTGCGCGACGGTTTCACCGGCGATGTACAACGTCACGCGTTGACACGCTGGACGGAGCGGTTCTCCACCGGCCTGGGCTTCAACCGGGCGGCTGCGTCGCTCACCTTCATGGCCCGGGAGGACCTTGAGCGTATGGCGGCCACGTTCGGACTGCGCCTGCAGTGGGTTGATGAAGGGCGCATCACCTCCAACGCCCTGGCTGCCCTGTACAAGCCGGCATGAGCAGCGACCGCTCCTTCGATGTGGTGGTGATCGGCGCCGGGCTCGGAGGCCTCGAGTGCGCCGTGATCCTTGCGCGCGAAGGAATGAGGGTATGTGTGCTGGAACAGAACAGCCAACTCGGAGGCAGCCTGCAGGTGTTCAGCCGCGGGAAAAGGCTCTTTGACACCGGTGTGCATTACCTCGGCGGCCTGCTGCCCGGCCAGAACCTTGACCGCTACTTCCGGTACCTCGGCATCCGCGACGGGCTCAAGCTCCACCGCATGGACGTCGATGGCTTCGACCGCATCACCTTCGGCGATGACCCGGTTGAGTATCCGCTGGCCCAGGGCCATGGGCATTTCGTGGAACGGCTCGTGCAGTACTTCCCCCGCGAACGCGATGCCATCCAGCGCTTTAGCGACGATGTGCGGGCCACCTGCGAACGCTTTCCGCTCTATTACCTGCGCTATGCCGAACACAACGAGTTGGAGGACCCCGCGTTGCAGGTCAACGCCCGCGACCACATCGCCTCGTTGACCCGGGATCCCGCGCTGCGCGCCGTGCTCGGTGCGCCCAATGTGCTTCACGCCGGCCGTGGCGACCGCACGCCCTTCTACATGCATGCGCTGGTGCTGAACACCTACATCGAGAGCGCCTGGCGTTGCGTGGACGGTGGGTCGCAACTGGCAAAGCTGCTCGCCCGCGAGGCCCGTGCGCATGGCGCGGTGATCCTGCCCCGCAAGCGCGTAACCCGCCTGGACACCGATGCGAAGGGCGTCAGCGCCGTGCATACCGCCGATGGCGACCGGTTCACCGCCGCGCGCGTGGTGGCGGACATCCACCCTGCGGCGGTGCTCGACAAGATCAGCGGTGAGGGCGTGCGCCCCGCCTACCGCAACCGCGTGAAAGCGATGGACAACACCATCGGCACCTTTTGCGTGCACCTGGCGCTCCGTCCCGGTTCATTCCCCTACCACGATCACAACCACTATCACTTCGCCGACCATGACGTATGGGCCCCGATGGATCCCGCGTCCGGGCACCGGCGTGGCCAGTACATGCTGTTCACGCCGCTCATGCGCGGCGGCAATGGCACGGTCGACGCGGTGTCGATCATGACCTTCATGCCCTATACGGAGGTGGCGCGCTGGGCTGGCACCCGGAACACCGTGGCCGAACCCGGCGCGCGCGATGACGCCTACGAGCGGTTCAAGGCGCAGAAGGCGATGGAGGTGCTGGAGCATGTGCACCGGCGCCATCCCGGCCTGCGCGATGCCATAACCGGCCGCTGGACCACCACGCCGCTCACCTTCCGCGATTTCATCGGCTGCCCGGAGGGCACCACCTACGGGATCCAAAAGGAGGCCAGTGCGCCCATGCGCACCTACCTCTCACCCCGCACCAAGGTGCCAAACCTCTTCCTGACGGGGCAGAACATCAACCTGCACGGCATCCTTGGCGTAACCGTCAGCAGCGTGGTCACATGCGCGGAGCTGGTGGGCAAGCGCTACCTGGTGGACCGCATCCAGCGTGAGGCCGGCGGCGGTGGGGAGACGGTGAAGGGGTAGGCCGCGCATCATCTGTGCGGGCCCGAGAGCCTTGCACCTGCCTCAGGGCAGTTCGCAGCGCCAGATGCTGTGGCCCTGGCCCACGTCGTCGTGCTCCTTCACCACCCGCAGGCCGGCCGCGGCGACCAGTGGCGCGAAGTGCTCCGCCCGGTACATGCGGCTGTTGCCGTTCGCGATGGCGGTGAAGTAGAGCGAGGTGGCCGCCAGGGAGAACGCCGCCGCCTCGAACCGCTGTCGGTCGATGAAGGTCTCCATGATGTACAGCGGCATGCCTGGCCGCATCACTGCGCGGGCCTTGCGAAGGATGGCCACGATCTCGTCGGCGCTGAAGCAGTCCAGGAACTGGCTCATCCAGATGGCGTCCGCCCCTTCCGGCAGCTTGCTGGCCGGATC
>CAZUNW010000101.1:0-6713 GCA_964621425.1 uncultured Chryseobacterium sp.
CGCGCACTTTACCGCATAGCAAAGGCTGAAGGCACCAAGGCCTACCTGGTGAAGGAGGTCGACAGCCGGGGGCGGGAAGGGCACTTCGGCTCCTTCGGCCGGTTGTGTGAGCGGCTGCGTGGCCTCATAACGGATGTGAGGCCCGACCATCCTTTCCCAACGGCCCTGGCGTGCATACTCGCCGAGGGCTCCCTTGGCCAGCACTTTTTCCACGAACACCTGCCCAACCTGTCAGGGTTCGGCCCCAAGGACCTCACCTCCGACCTCCTGGTCCACCTGGCCCAGGCATCCATCGCATACAGAGACCGATGACGCCCCCCGGCACCCCCCCTTTCCAGCGGCTGGTGCGCCTCTTGCGCATGGACCGCAAGGAGCTGGCCTACATCTACTTGTACGCGCTGGTGGGCGGTGCCATCAACCTCACACTGCCCCTCGGCATCCAGGCCATCATCAACCTCATCAGCGGAGGCCAGGTCGCCACCAGCTGGGGTGTGCTCATCGCCTTCGTCACCATCGGTGTCGCCTTCGCAGGCACCATGCAGATCCTGCAGGTCACCATCGGGGAGACGATCAAGCAGCGCCTTTTCGCGCGCAGTGCCTTCGATTTCGCCTACCGGCTGCCACGCCTGCGCCCGGATGCCGCCCAGGGCCGATACCTGCCCGAGCTGGTGAACCGCTTCTTCGATACGCTGACCATCCAGAAGGGCCTCACCAAGGTGCTCATTGACGTGCCTGTGGCCTCCCTGCAGATCCTGCTCAGCCTCATCCTCCTCTCCTTCTACCATCCGTTCTTCATCGCTTTCGGGCTCTTCCTCCTCGCCCTGCTTTATGCGGTATTCCGCTGGACGGCACGGCGCGGGCTGCGCACGAGCCTCGAGGAATCCAAGTACAAGTATGAGGCGGCCTTCTGGCTGGAGGAGATCGGCAGGAACATGACCACCTTCAAGCTCGCCGGGCGCACGCATCTTGCCCTGGACCGTACGGACCAGATAACCACCAAGTACCTCGACGCGCGCAACGCCCATTTCAAGGTGCTGCTCCAGCAGTACGGCGCAATGGTCGTGTTCAAGGTGGTCATCACGGTAAGCCTGCTGATCCTGGGCGGCCTTTTGGTGATGGGCGAACAGATGAACCTTGGCCAGTTCGTGGCAGCGGAGATCATCATCCTGCTGGTGATGGCCGCCGTGGAGAAGCTCACCATCAGCATCGAGGCCATCTATGACGTGCTGACCGCCCTTGAGAAGATCGGAAACGTGACCGACCTGCCGCTGGAAAAGGGCGGGCAGGTGCACATTCCTGCCATGTCCGATGGGCCCAGCGGCATGGAGGTGGGCTTTCATGGTGTGGCATTCCGGTCTCCATGGACCGGGGAGGATGTCCTTCGCGGCATCGAGCTCACCATCCCCGCGGGCCAGAAGCTCTGCCTCAGCGGCCCCAACGGCAGTGGAAAGACCACCTTGCTGCAGATGATCGGCGGACTGGTGCACCCTGCGGCCGGTACGGTCGCCCTGGACGGTCAACCCCTCGGAAGCCTCGATCTGGACCATGCCCGCAGCATGATGGGGGACAGCCTCAACCAGGACGAGGTGTTCAGCGGCACCATCCAGGACAACATCACCATGGGCCGCGCGTGGGTGACGATGGAGGACGTGCGCAGCGCAGCTGAACGTACAGGGCTCTCCGCCCAGATCGCTCGCCTGCCGCAGGGCCTGCTCACCACCCTGGACCCCAACGGCACACGCCTGCCGCGCTCGCTCGTGAAGCGAGTCATCCTCGCACGCTGCCTGGCCGCGCGTCCCCGCCTGCTCCTCATCGAGGACGACCTGGGCATGTTCGACCCCTCCGAACGCCGCAACCTGCTCCAGGAGCTCACGCACCCTGATGCCCCATGGACGCTCGTGATCGTAAGCAACGAACGCGATGTGCGGGACCTCTGCCAGCGCCACGTAAGGCTCGAGGGGGGCGCACTGCTGGAGGAACCGGTGGCCTGAACGCACAGGACCATGCTGAACATCTCCCCCGCCCCCGAATGTGCGACCCCCGAGCTCGACCGCACGGGGTTCGCAGCCTTCCGCAAGGTGCTGCCGGCCCGGGCCGGAAAGCTCTTCGGCCGTATCACGGCCGTGGCCTTGACCCTCTTCATCCTGGGTCTTTTCCTGCCCTGGACACAGAACATCCGCGCACGCGGCGTGGTGACCAGCCTCGCCCCTGAACAAAGGCCTCAGACCATTCCCAGCATCCTGGCGGGACGCATCGAGCAGTGGTACGTCCAGGAGGGCCAGCTTGTGGAACGTGGTGATACCATCCTGCGCCTGAGTGAAGTGAAACCCGAATACATGGACCCGCGGCTGCTGGACCGCACGCAGGAGCAGATCCTCGCCAAGGAGGCATCCGCACGGAGCTACGCTGAAAAGGTCAACAGCCTTGATGCGCAGATCGACGC
Source organism: uncultured Chryseobacterium sp. (assembly GCA_964621425.1). GTDB lineage: Bacteria > Bacteroidota > Bacteroidia > Flavobacteriales_F > PHOS-HE28 > PHOS-HE28. The sequence continues at coordinate 2,444 of CAZUNW010000101.1, forward strand.
CCTCGGGGGCGCGCTGCAGATCAAGCTCGAGCAGACCCGCAACCGGATCAGGCAGGCGGAACTGCAAGTGCAAAGCGACAGCATCCGGACCGTGGCCGCACGCACGGAACAAAAGGTGGCCAGGGACCAGCTGCAACGCGGGGAGGGCCAGTTCAAGGAGGGTCTCGTGAGCATGGTGGAACTGGAGCGCCGCCGCGTGAACGAGCAACGCGCCAATGCCAACATGATCGACGCGGAGAACAAGCTGCTCGACAGCCGCAACGAACTGCTCAATGTGGCGCTGGAACTGAACGGCATGCGCCAGGACTACAGGGACAAATTGAGCAAGGCTGAGAGCGAGAAGTTCGCCAGCCTTAGCCAGATGTACACCACGGAAGCGGAGGTGACCAAGCTGCAGAACGACTATGCGAACTACAGCGTGCGGTCGGGCTACTACTTCATCACCGCGCCGCAGAAGGGCTACATCACAAAGGCGGTCAGGCAGGGACTTGGAGAGACGGTAAAGGAGGGCGAGGGGCTGGTGACCATCATGCCGGCGCGGTTCGACCTGGCCGTGGAACTGTACGTCCGGCCGATGGACATGCCGTTGGTGCGCAAGGACAACAAGGTCCGGTTCATGTTCGACGGGTGGCCGAGCATCGTGTTCAGCGGCTGGCCCAATTCCAGCTACGGCACCTTCGGCGGACGCGTGGTGGCGCTCGACAACTTCATCAGCCCCAATGGCAAATACCGCATCCTGGTGGCGCCCGACACCGACGACCGTCCATGGCCCGATGCCCTGCGTGTGGGGAGTGGGGCCATCGGCTTCGCCCTGCTGCGGGATGTGCCCGTTTGGTATGAACTGTGGCGGCAGCTCAACGGCTTCCCGCCCGACCTCTACATGGAAGCCTCCACGCCGGTGAACTCAGGCACGGTGGTGACACCCGGCGGTAGCGATCGCGCCAGCAAATGAGGTCCACGCTGCTCCTGCTCGCGGTTCTCGCCCAGGCCACCCTGCACGCGCAGGCCGTGGGGCCCTTGCTCACGCGGGACGCGCTGGTGCGTCTGGTGCTCGCAAATCACCCGGTGGCACGCCAGGCCGCGCTCCGGCCCGAGCTGGGAAGTGCCACGGTGCGGAGCGCACGCGGTGCGTTCGATCCGGTGGTGCGGGCGGGAACGGAGGAAAAGACCCTCAACGACAAGGAATACTACCGCCTGCTTGATGCCGGCCTGAAGATCCCCACCTGGGCCGGTATTGAAGTCATGGCGGGCTACAGCAGCGACCGCGGGGATCTCCTGGACCCCATGCTAACCGATCCGGCCGACGGCCTCCTGAAGGCCGGCCTCAGCGTACAGCTCGGCCAGGGTATCCTGATCGACCAGCGCAGGGCGGCCCTGCGCCGCGCACAGGCCTTCCAGGAGGCGGCCTCCGCGGAGCAGGAGCACATGCTGAACACCGTGCTCTTCGCGGCCCTGAGCGACCACATCGACTGGGTCGCGGCCCATCAGGCCCGCTCCATCGCGGGTGAGGCCGTTCAACTGGCCCGCTCGCGCACACGCTTCGTTCGCGGCAGCTGGGAGGGCGGTGACCGACCCGCCATCGACACGCTGGAAGCCTTCCTCCAACTGCAGGACCGCGAAATGCGCCTCGCCCAGGCCGAGCTGAACGTCCGCAACGCCGCACTCAGGCTTTCCACCCACCTGTGGAGCAATGACCTGCGCCCGCTGGAGCTCGCCGAAGGGACGTCGCCTGAAGTGGCCGACCTGGACAGCCCGCCGGGCCTGCCCGCAGTAGACAGCCTGGTGGTCCGGGCAGCGCAAGTGCACCCCCTCCTGCTCCAGGCGCAGGCTCGCATCGCGCAGTTGGATGTGGACCGCAGGTTCCGTGCGGAACAACTTCGCCCGGAGCTCAACCTCAACTACGCCGTGCTCGGTGACGCGGGACGGTTGACCCGAGGCGATGCCGCGCCAAGCGGCGCATCCGGCCAGCAATGGGGGTTCGACCTGCGCATGCCGCTCTTCCTGCGCCGCGAGCGCGGTGAACTGAGCCTGGCCCGCTTGCGACTTACCGAGGCGCGCCTCGGCCTCGAACGCGACAGGCTCACCATCACCAACCGGGTGCAGGAGCGTACGAATGAAACGGGTACGTTGCGGCAGCAGGTGGACCTTGGCAGGTTGACCGTGACCAACTACGGCATCCTCCTGGACGGGGAGAACCGCCGCTTCGAGGTGGGCGAAAGCTCCCTGTTCCTCGTGAACGCCCGCGAGGTGGCCCTCCTCGAGGCACGCATCAAGCAGGTTGAACTGGAGTCCAGACTGCGCAGGGCATGGTATGCGACCGACCTGGAGGCAGGCGACCTCTGGCGCCGGATGCAGGGCGGTGCGCCCTGACATCAACCCTTGCTCCGCAATGGCCAGGGTCGGCGGTCCATCCAGACCGCTTCGGAACGGCGCTGCAGCAGCCACCAGACCAGCGCGGTGGTGACCGTTCCAATGGCAGCACCGGCCAGCACATCCTCCGTGAAATGCTGCGACAGGTACACCCGGGAGAAAGCCAGCAGCGCGGCAAGCCCGGCATAGAGCGGCGCGCGTAACGGCCGACCGTCGATCACGCAGAGCGCGCAGCACATGGCGAACGCGCAGGTGGCATGGCCGGAGGGGAAGCTGAAGTGGTGGTTCATGGATACCCCGTCCACCAGATGGAGCAGCGGCATGTCGTGCGCGAACATCACCGGGCGATCGTGTCCGGCGAACACCTGCCGTTTCAGCACCTGCACGATGATCGCACTGAAACCCGTGCCGGAACCCAGCAGCAGGAAGCTCCGCCATGTACCCACGAAGAGCAGCACCACCGCCAGCGCCACCGGCACCAGCCCGTCTGCCAGATGCGTAAGCACCGCGAATACAGCATCGCTCCACGGAGCGTGCCAGCGGTTCACCGCTGCATGCAGCGGCACCTGCTCGCTGACGAGCACGGCGACCATGCCGGGAAGCGCGAGGGCGAGCCCCACGGCCACGAACACCGACAAGCTGCGCGATCGGTCCACCGGCCAAAACTAACCGCACGGACCCGACCTCCCCTGAACGTCCGCATGTACCTTCAGCACCTGCACAGGAACACCTGCGCGAACACCACATGAGCGGAAAGGAACGGGTGCGATCGCGCCTCCTCATCCATGGCAGGGTGCAGGGCGTCTGGTACCGCAGGCATGCCGCGATAGAAGCGGAGCGGTCCGGTCTGGGCGGATGGGTGCGCAACCTGGCCAGCGGAGCCGTGGAGGCCGAAGTGGAGGGTCCGGCGGAAGCGGTCGATGCCTTCCTCAACTGGTGCAGGAAGGGCCCTCCTCTTGCGGTGGTGGACCATGTCGAGACCAAGCCGATGCCCTGTATCGGAGAGGCCACGTTCCGGGTGCGCTACGACGCATGAGGAGGAGCGCCGACCGTGGTCCGCTTGACGGGCGAGGCGCACCCCACTCGTACCTTCGCGGTCCATTCCCGAACGGATGAAGCGTACCCTCCTGCTCGCCCCGCTGGTCATGCTGGGCTGTAACACGCCCCCTGCGACCGACAACCGCACCAATGATGCCGATACCACGGTTGCAGCAACGGATACGTCGCTGATCCTGCCCGGCGAGACGCACTTCAAGAGCCTTAAACAGCTCACCTTCGGCGGTGACAACGCAGAGGCCTACTGGAACTTTGCGAATGACCGGCTGGTGTTCCAGGTCACAAACAAGGCATGGGGCGACACCTGCGACCAGGTCCGCTGGTTCAACCCCTTTAAGGACGACCTCAAAGCGGCCGCCCCCACCAAGGTGAGCGTGAACGGGGGACGCAGTACGTGCAGCTACTTCCTTCCTGGTGACAGCCTGGTACTGTTCGCCAGCACCCACGAGGCCGGTCCAGGCTGCCCCCCGGTGCCCGAGCGCAAGCCCGGCGGCCCGTATGTATGGCCCTTGTACGACAGCTTCGACATTTACGTGAGCGACCTGAGCGGGAACATCCGCCGGAAGCTGACGGACGCCAGGGGGTATGATGCGGAGGCGACAGTAAGCCCAAAGGGGGACCGCATCGTCTTCACCAGCGTCCGAGATGGGGACATCGACCTCTACACCATGGCGATCGACGGCAGTGACGTGAAACGCATCACCAGCGAGCTCGGCTACGACGGCGGCGCCTTCTTCAGCCCGGACGGGGCAAAGCTGGTATGGCGTGCCAGCCGCCCGCGCACCGCCGAGGATGTGAAGGCATACACAGGCCTGCTGCGCCAGGGCCTGGTGCAGCTCACCAA
>CAZUNW010000101.1:6723-8570 GCA_964621425.1 uncultured Chryseobacterium sp.
CAACATGGAGCTCTTCGTGGCCAATGCGGATGGCAGCGGCGCAAGGCAGGTGACCAGCCTGGGAAAGGCCAACTGGGCCCCCTACTGGCATCCATCGGGCGAGCGCATCATCTTCGCCAGCAATCACCTCTCCGAGCGCGGCTTCCCGTTCAGCCTTTACATAATCAACGTGGATGGGTCCGGGCTGGAGCGGCTGACCACCAGCGATACGTTCGACGCGTTCCCAGTCTTCAGCAAGGACGGGCGCTTCCTGGTGTTCAGCAGCAACCGCAACAACGGTGGAAACCGGGACACCAACCTCTTCCTGGCTGAGTGGAAGGACTGAGCGAAGGGAAAGCCCCCCATCCACCGCACACCGTGCCAAATACAGAACGCAAGGGCTGGATCGACAGGCTTGCCGCCCGCTGGCAGGTCTCGCCGTCGCGTGTGCTGGTCATCCTCCTGGTGTTCGCCTGCACAGGCTTCACGGTGATGTTCCTCAAACGTCCTGTGGTGGCATGGTTCAGTGGAGGGGACCAGCCCGTGGCGTTCACCGTGGTCTACTACCTGCTCATCCTCCCGGTCTACAACCTGCTGCTGCTGGCCTATGGGGCCGTTTTCGGCCAGTTCCGCTTTTTCTGGGACTTCGAGCGCCGCTTCTTCGCACGGTTGTTCGGCCGCAAACCGCGCTGATCCAGCCCTTCGTCACCCAACGCACGGAGCAGCGGCTGGAGCGTGCGGGCAATATCCCCCCGCACCCGGCACTCCCAGAGGGTGAACACCCGCCAACCGGCCTGCTGCAGGGCCAGCTCCTTCCTTGCATCGCGCTCGCGGTTCAGGTCCAGTTTGGCGTTCCAAAAACCGGTGTGGGTATTGGGACGGCGGGGACGGCAGTGGGGACAGCCGTGCCAGAAGCATCCGTGCACGAAGACCGCGATCCGGCGCCCCACGTAGGCGATGTCCGGCCTGCCGGGCACACGGCCGTAGTGGAGTCTATAGCCAACGTGGCCTGCCTGGCGAAGCGCCCGGCGCACGGTGCGCTCGGGGAGCGTGTCCTTGGCGCGGATGCGGCTCATGATGGCGCTCACCCGCCCATCAGCCGGAACCGGTGCGCGTCCGTCCCGCAGATAGACCGGCATCACAGCACGCGCACCTCGGTACGCCGGTTGAGCGCCCGGCCCTCCTCGGTTTCATTGGTGGCCACGGGACGTGCCTCACCCAGGCCCGCACTGGACACACGCGCCGCATCGATGCCGTAGCCGGTGAGGAAGCGGGCCACCGCCGCCGCTCGCTGCTCGCTCAGGCGCTGGTTGTCCGCGTCGGCGCCCACGTTGTCGGTGTGCCCCACCACCTCGATTCGCACCGCGGGATTGGCCTTCATCAGGCGCAACAACTTGTCCAGTTCGGTATTGCTCGCCGGGAGCAGTTCGGCACTGGCCGTATTGAAGAAGATGTTGCGCAGCGTGATGCTGCTTCCGCTGGTGATGGGGCTCAACCGGGCCTCCAGGGTGGGTGGAACACCATCCTTCGCAGCGGCCACGCTGTAATTGGCGCTGAAGAACAGGTACCCCTCAGCCGTGGCGCTCAGAGCATAGTCCCGGCCCGTGGGCAGGCAGACCAGGAACTCGCCGGTGCTGGGGTCGCTGTAGGCCGCCGTGGCCAGCTTGCCGGTGGTGAGGTCATGCAGCTCCACATCCGCCTCCACAGCAGCACCGCTGGTGATGTCCGTTACCACCCCTCGGATGTAGGTCACAGCCTCCGGCCGGGCCTCGGGATAGAGCTCGAAGCTGTAGAGGTCAAGCTCCCCCTGCCCCCCCGGGCGGTCGCTGGCAAAATAGGCAATGCGGCCATCCGCGCTCACCAGCAGG
>CAZUNW010000102.1:0-8322 GCA_964621425.1 uncultured Chryseobacterium sp.
GGTCGTTCATGTCCATCACACGCTTCCAGGCGATGGTGCGCGGATCGATGCCGAGGGAGCGCTTGCGGTTCTGCAGGTTGTTATCGATGAGCGCGGCGAGGAGGTTGTTGGCCTTCTCGATGGCGCTGAAGTCACCGGTGAAGTGGAGGTTGATGTCCTCCATGGGCACCACCTGGGCATAGCCGCCACCCGCGGCGCCTCCCTTCATGCCGAACACGGGTCCCAGGCTCGGTTCACGCAGCACCACGATGCTCTTCCTGCCCAGCCTGTTCAAGCCCTCGTTGAGGCCTATGCTGGTGGTGGTCTTTCCTTCGCCGGCGGGCGTGGGACTGAGCGCGGTAACCAGGATCAGCCTGCTCTTCGCGAGCTTCTGTTCATCGATGAGCGAGAGCGGGAGCTTGGCCTTGGTGCGTCCATAGGGTTCGATGAGCCCGGGATCGACACCGAGCTGCTCGGCGATCGTTGCGATCGGCTTCATCCGCGCGTTCTGCGCGATCTCAAGGTCACTTGGAAAGGCCATGTGCATTGGTTGTTCGGGGGCACGCATGGCGGCCCGCCGCAATGTAATCGGCGCGGCGGGACACTAGCGAACCACAATGCGCTGTGCGGCCGTGGCACCCGTTGAGGCGCCAACGACCGCCAGGTAGGTGCCAGCGGGTACACGCTGGCCACCCGCGGTACGCAGGTCCCATGCCCAGCGATGGTTGCCGGCCGCCCGCTCGCCCAGGTCGCGGCGCAGCACCAGGCGTCCGTTCAGGTCATACACCACCACCTGCAGGCGCCCCGCTCCGGCCATGTAGGCGAGCAGGTTCACCTCGTCCGTTGCGGGGTTCGGCCAGGGCGCGGCCAGCTGCAACGATGCGGCCGGTCCTGCGATGCCCACCGGAGCGGCAGGCAGCTCGGCCACATAGATGCCATTGCCATGGGTGCCCGCCACGATGCGTCCATCACTGCCCCGAGCGGTGACCATGTTCACCGGTACGTTATTGATGCTGGCGGGACCCTCCTGCTCCCACACGGTGTTGTCGCCATCAAGCAGCGAGGTGCTGTAGAGACCGGTGCTCGTGGCCGCGAAATAGCGATCATTGGTGCCGTCCCACGTGGGGTAAATCAGCGCCCAAAAGACCGCGGGACCACTTCCAGTTCCGTCCGGGTTCTCCTCCAGGTTGCCGCTCACGCTGGTCCATGACTGTCCACCGTCGGTGGTGTGCCAGATGCTGCGCACGCTGTAGTTGCTCAAGGTCACCAGCCACTCGTCCCCGTCGAAATCGTTCGGTGCCACACAGCTCACGTACTTGCCGTTCCACACACCGCCGGCCGGGGTGATATCGGTGCGCACGGGGTTCGTGTCCAGGCTGTCCAGGCGGTGGATGCGGCCGGCGGTGGTCCCGAAGAAGAGGGTGTTCGGCGCTGCGGCACTGATGTCCAGACTGGCGATGCGCAGGCCGGCGATGTTACTGGCGGGAAGGTCCTCCCAGTTCGTCGTGTCCTTCGCGAACCACTCGTTCGTATAGGGGATGGCAGCGAGCCCGTTGTTGCGCCATAGCCTGGAGCCGCTCACCATGTAAAGCCTGTCATTGTTGACCGGGTCCAGGATGAAGGGATTGATGAAGTTGTAGTTGCTGGTGCCCCCCACCGGATCGATGCGCTCGTAGGCCAGGATTTCCCCCTGGTCGTTGATCTGCTTTTTATAGATGCGCCCGCGCTGGCTGCTCGTAAGCATGAATTCCCGGCCCTCGGGGATGGCACAGAAGGCGCCGTCATCGATGTGCACATAGCGGAAGTTCTCCGCGGGATCCTCGCTCACGGCCAGCCAGCAGCCGTTGTCCTGCGTGCCGCCCAGGATGAAGGGGCTGGTGGCAGCGCCCTCCTCGATGTGCACGGTATAGAACTGGCTGGTGATGTAGCCATCGTTGCGGGTGGACCACACCAGGCTGTCGGCCAGTGCGTCGTGGCACACGCTGACGCCGCCATCGCTGGCACTCAGCAGGGTGGCCGGGTTGCCGGGCATGAAGACCATCAGGTGCTGGTCCGGGTGATGGCCCGGATACACGTAGTCCTTCGGGTCACCGGGGTTGCAGCGGTATCCGCCCACCCACGCGGTATTGGCCGGTGAGGTGAAGGCGTCCGTGCTGCGGTAGATGTTGGTGCCACCGATGTACACCACGCCCGGCTGGGTGGGATGCACCGCGATGCACATGTCATATCCGCCCTGGGTGTTGATGGGCCCGAAGTTGAAGTCGAAGTAGCCCGTGCAGCTGTTGTTGGGCAGGTTGAAGGTGCGGTTCTCCCACAGGCCGTTGATGCCGGCACCGTTGCCACCGAGGTAGGTGTATTTCCACAGCCCATGCCCCTGAACGCCGGCATTGGGGGTCTCACCGAACCAGTAAACCACGTTCTCATCCTGGGGATCGATGGCCAGCACCCAGCGTTCCTTGTTGCTGTTCATGTTGGACGGTGTGATGTTCGTCCAGGCGAGGCCGTCGGCACTGCGCCACATGCCCTCGGCCGGACCGTTGTTGCCCAGGTAGGCGTAGTACACGCCCGAGGGGCTGACGAGCAGGTCGGTGTAGAGGGATGTATTGGTGTTGTTGGGGTCCAGGCCCAGCACGGGCTGCCAGGTGGTGCCGCCGTCGTTGCTGCGGAAGATCCCGTTGTACACAGCGGCGAGCACCACATCACTGTCGTTGCGTGTGGGGTCCACCACGATCGCATTCACCTGCTTGAAGCTGCCGTTCCGCGTGTACACCTCGGGGTCGCCGGCCGCGGTGCCGGGCAGGTGGATCCAGCTCTGCCCGCCATCCGTGCTCTTGAATATGCCGTCACCGGCCAGCAGGCTGCTGAAGCTCGCGTGGCTCATCACCCCGTAGTTCTCTCCCGTACCGAAATACCACGTCTGCTCACGACCGGCACGCGTATCCTGCACCATGCAGCTCACGCCCGTCATGGCATCCAACGGGCTGGTGCGGGCCCATGACAAGCCTGCGTCAGTGCTGCGCCAGAGCCCACCGGTAACGCTTCCGGCCAGCCAGATGCTGGTATCGGTGACATCGACCGCAAGGGCCCTGGTCCTTCCGCCCCGGTCACGCGGGCCCAGCCAGGTCCAGCTCAGGCTCTTCTGCAGGCGCTGGGGCAGGGTGGCCGCGAAGGCGAGCTCCCGGCGCCGGATGTCGGCAGGAAGGAGACCCGTGGCCGGATCCCGCAACCGCTCCAGCTGCCAGGCGCGCAGGCTGTTGGGTGAATCAGGGGTACCCATGCCCATGGGAGCGTTGCTGGTGCTGGAGGCCGGACGGGGAAGGGCGAGCACCACGGCCCACAGGGCGATGGCGGCGAGAAGGGGTTTCTTCATGCGGATGAGGCGCTTGCCAAGGTAGGATGCTCAGGATCGCAGCTGGAAGCCCGCCGCGCACAGGTGGTCCCAGAAAAGCGGGTAGCTCTTGCCCACCACGCCGGGGTCTTCGATGCGCAGCGGACCCGCCACCAGTGCCAGCGGGGCCATGGCCATGGCCATGCGGTGATCGCCGCGCGGATCGAACACATGGCCCTCCGGTGCGCGCAGCGCTGCCGACGGCGCGATGCGCAGGCTGCCACCCTCCCCACGCTGCGTGGGACATCCCATGACACGGAGCACCTCCTCCACGGCGGCAGGACGGTCGCTCTCCTTGAGGTGCAGGTTATGCAGTCCGGTGAACGTCATGGCCCTGCCCGATCCGGCGCAGGTCAACGCCAGGGGTTGGAACAGGTCGGGCGTTGCGGTGAGGTCGACCAGCGCGTCCGCCGCTGCGGACCGCGGACGTGTGCGCAGCAGCAGCCCCCGCGGGGTCATCGAGGTATTGACCATGCCGCTCCACAGGCCTGCCGCAGCCGCATCGCCCTGGGTGCCATCGTCCACCAGGTCCTCCAGAAGCACCTCGGCATCCCTGGCCAGGGCCACCAGCTCGAACCAGAAGGCGGCGGCGCTCCAATCCCGGGGCACATGGAAGGGTCGCGCGGCATAGGCGCCGGGCGCCACCGTGATCCGGTCCATGCCCACCTCCACGACGGCACCGAAGTGGCGCATCACGCGTGCGGTCATCTCCACATATGGGCGGCTGAGCTGCGCGCCGTGCCAGTGGATGCGGACCCCCTCCTCCATCGCCGGTGCCGCGAGCATCAATGCGCTGATGTACTGGCTGCTGGAGGGTGAATCGAAGGTGACCGTGCCACCGCGCAGGCGACGGCCCACGACGTGAAGTCCATTGGCAAGCCCGTCCACATGCGCGCCAAGGGACACGAGGGCCTTCACCAGCGGGTCGTGCGGCCGGTGCAGCAATGCGCGATCGCCGGTGACGAGTCGTTCCTCCCCTTTCTGCACGGCGGCCCACGCCAGCGCGAACCGCAGGGTAGTGCCACCGAGCCCGCAGCGCAGCACCTGGGGTCGGTCGCGAAGCGCCGTGCACAGCAGCCGTGTATCGTCGGCATCGCCGGGGTCGGGCACCGCGGCCAGGTCACCGGCCAGGGCGGCCGCCACAAGGGCTCGGTTGGCCACGCTCTTGCTGCGGGGCAGCGCAACGGAGGCCCGGACCCGGCCCTCAGGCGCTGTGACGGTCAACATCGGCATCGCGGGCAAGGAGGCGGTAGTGCTCAAGGGCCGCGATCACCTCGGCGGGCTGCACCGGCACACCGGGCCGCGCGCGGCCGATGGCCTCCAGCAGGGTGAAGCGGAAGCCGCCACCGCTGTTCTTTTTGTCGTGCGCCATCAGTTCAAGGACGCGGTGATGGTCGGAACCGTTCAATGCGAAGGGCCTGAACCGTTCCATGAGCAGGCTGGTGATCGCATCGTGGTCGGCACGGTCGAGCAGGCCCAGCCTCCAGCTGAGCCAGGTCTCGCACACCATGCCCAGCACCACCGCCTCCCCGTGCAACAACCCGCGCTGCGCGCCCTCCCAGCTGAAGGCCTCCACCGCATGGCCGATCGTATGCCCGAAGTTGAGCAGGCGGCGTGGCCCCGATTCCTCGGGATCGGCGCTCACCACGGCACACTTGATCTCCACACTACGCGCTACGAGTGGTGCCAGGGCGGGCAGTTCATGCCAGGGTGCGTTCGCCATCGCGTGCCAATGGTCCGCAGCGGCCACAAGGCCGTGCTTCAGCATCTCCGCAACCCCGTTCAGCAGGTCGCGTTTCCCGAGCGTGCGGAGGAAGGGGACGTGCATGTACACGCCCTCGGGCTGGCGCACCACGCCCACCAGGTTCTTCACCCCGTCCAGGTCGATGGCGGTCTTTCCACCAATGGCCGCGTCCACCATGCCCATCAGGCTGGTGGGCACGTTCACCACCCGCAGGCCTCGCTTGTAGGTGGCCCCTACGAAGCCGGCCAGGTCGGTGACCACGCCCCCCCCCAGCGCCACCAGAACCGCACCGCGCTCCACGTTGAGACGGGCCAACTGGCCCCACAGGGCCTGGCAGGTGGGCAGGCCCTTGCTTACCTCTCCGGGGGCCACCGCGAGGCTCGGTGCTTCCCGCAGGCCGGGCACCAGGGCGAGCAGTTCCGGCAGGGCGTGCCGCAGCGTGTTCTCATCACCCACCACGACACGTTGGGCGCCGGCACCGGACGTGGCCAGCCACTGGTCCAGCTCCTGCAGGGCGTGCCGGCCGAGCACCACAGGTCGTCCGGCGGCCGACACGGTCCGTATATCCGTTCGCGGTTGGCCCATCCTAACTTTCGCCCCGCATCGGGGCCTCCTTCCAAAGGAACGGAACTCCCGGCACCTGCGATGGGGGACCACCTTCCCAACCTTGGCGATACGCGGATCGCCTTCCGCCACCACAGCGACAGCAGCCTGCTGCGCGCCTACTGGCTGTTCCGGATCATCGGCGTGCCCTGGATCAATGCAGCCGGCCGCGTAATGAGCCAGGTGGCCCTGCGCCTGCACCTGCCAATCAAGGGATTGATCAAGGGCACCATATTCCGGCATTTCTGCGGTGGCGAGACCATTGCGGAGAGCCTGGCAACGGCACGGGAGCTGGGCGCCAGCGGGGTGGGCACCATCCTGGACTACAGCGTGGAGGGCAAGGAGGACGATGCCTCCCTCGACGCCACCACCGCCGAGGTCCTGCGCACCATCGAGGCCGCTGCGGGCAGCAAGGACATCCCCTTCAGCGTCTTCAAACCCAGTGGCATCGGTCAGCTGGCGATCTGGGAGGCCGTGAGCGAGGGGCGTACGCTCGACCCGCTGCAGCAACGCACTTGGGAGACCATCATTCAGCGCATGGAACGGATCTGCGGTGCCGCAGCGAAGGCCGGTGTACCCGTGCTGGTGGACGCCGAGGAGAGCTGGCTGCAGCCGGCCATCGATGGACTGGTGGAACGGATGATGGAGCGCTTCAACCGGGACTCCGCGGTGGTGTACAACACGGTGCAGCTCTACCGGCACGACCGGCTGGCCTTCCTGAAGGAGGCGTCGGCCAGGGCGGCGCGCGGGGGGTACCATCTGGGCGTGAAGCTGGTGCGGGGCGCCTACATGGAAAAGGAACGGGAACGCGCCGCAGAGCGTGGCCTTGCCTCCCCCATCCATGCTGACAAGGTGGCGGTGGACCGGGATTACGACGAGGCCCTGCGCCTTTGCGCGGACCAGCTGGACCACGTTGCCGTGATGGTGGGCACCCACAACGAGGCCAGTACCTTGCTCATGGCCCGGCTGATGCGCGAGCGCGGGCTCCGGCCGAACGATCCACGGGTCTGCTTCGCCCAATTGCTGGGCATGAGCGACAACATCAGCTACAACATGGCCGACGCCGGCTACCGGGTGGCCAAGTACATGCCCTACGGACCCGTGCGTGAGGTGCTGCCCTACCTGATCCGGCGTGCCCAGGAGAACAGCAGCGCGGCCGGCCAGATGGGACGTGAGCTCAGGCTCATCGTGGCGGAACGCCGGCGCCGGAAGGGCTGATGCCGGGCGGGCACTTGACGCATCGCTGCACTCCGCAGTATTTTTCGGTCATGTCGTTGCAAACCACGCCCGCCATGATGGATGTGGAGGCTCCGGTCGAAGCGCCGGTGCGAACCAGCACCATGGCCCCCGCCCTGCGCGACGCACTACTGGACGCGGTGGAGGAGCGTGGCCAGGTGACGGTGCGTTGCCGATTCATGGCCGATGAGATGGACATGGTCCGCATCTGGCCGAGCACCTACCTGGTATGCCGGAGCACCGGGCACCGCAGCCAGTTGCTGCACGCGGAGGGCATCAGCCACGCACCGGAGTGGATGCCAGTGCCGGCCGGCAAGGAACTTCAGTTTACGCTTGTGTTCGCCCCCCTGCCCCCCGGTTGCAGCGTATTCGACCTGATCGAGGAGATCCCCACCCCCGGCGGCTTCACCGTGCACGGCATCCGCCGCAACGACCGCGACCTCTATCACGTGGCCATTTGAGCGGTGAACCGCATCACCGCCGATGCCCGCTCCGTGGGACGAACTTCGCGCCATGGTCAGCCATGGACGGGTGATGATGGCCTGCGTGCTGCTCGGTGCGGCTGCTGGAGTGGCTTGGTGGTACTGGCACGGCTGCACGAACGGCTGTGCGATCACCAGCACGTGGTGGCGAAGCGGCCTTTACGGCGCGGCGATGGGCGGGTTGGTCGCGGGGCTGATCCGACCGGAGCGTACGGACCCGTGATCAGTGCAGGCCGATGAGCGTGGCCGTGCTGTCGCGCCGGTGATCCCCGAACACCTGGATCACGAGCGTCACCGTGTCCGCGCCCATTGGGGCCAGCAGGGTGTAAAAGAGGCTGTCACCGCTCCGCCGGGTGCGGGAGAGATCCACCGTGGCGGCCTGCACGGCGCCCCGGACGGTCGCCAGGTCAAGCCCCCGCTGCTCAAGCGCCGCTGCCGCACCGGGTGCGCTTCGCACCAGGGTGGAGGCCACACGCAGCTTGATGCGCTCGCGCGGGGTCCATGCGGAGTTGGTGAGGCGCTGCCCGAAGGACCACCAGGCCAGCGCCCCCCCGATCACAAGTCCGATCGCGTACATGAGGAGGCGGCGGCGGAAGGGCATGGAGCAGGTCTGGGCCGGCTTGGAAAGGCTAGAACGCGGCCAGCAGGATGTCGAGGTCCTTGTACGGAAGCTTGAAGGCCTCGCCAAGGATGGGGCTGGTGAGGGATCCGTTGTACAGGTACACCCCGTGGCGCAGGCCCAGGTTGGTCTTGATGAGCTCCTCGAAGCCGCCCTGGTCGCCCATGCTGAGGAGGAGCGGTCCGAAGATGTTGCTCAACGCGTAGCTCGCGGTGCGGGGCACACGGCTGGCGATGTTGGGCACGCCGTAGTGGATCACGCCGTATTTCTT
>CAZUNW010000103.1:0-8270 GCA_964621425.1 uncultured Chryseobacterium sp.
GGCGCTGTAGTAGTAGGCGTTCTGATAGTCGATCTTGGGGTAGTGCACATGGGCCCATTCGGGCTCCTCCATCTTCTGCCACAGGCGGAAGGCCTCCAACCGCCACTCCAGCATCCACTCGGGCTCGTTCTTCTTGGCGCTGATGAAGCGCACGATGTCCTCGTTCAGGCCCTTCGGCGCCTTCTCGCTCTCGATGTCCGTGACGAAACCGTAGGCGTATTCCTTCTCGGTGACCTCGCGGAGGATATCATCGGTGTCTTGTGCCATGGGAATGCAGGTGGCTAGAACAGGGTAGGTCGACCCGTTGGGTCGACGCTGCGGGTGCGTTTCGGTGAGGTCGGTGCCATGCTCAGATGCTGAAGCTCTCACCGCACCCGCAGGTCCGGCTGGCGTTGGGGTTCACGAACTGGAAGCCCTTGCCGTTGAGGCCGCCGCTGAAATCGAGCGTGGTGCCCAGGAGGTAGAGCAGGCTCTTCTTGTCCACCACCACCTTCACGCCGTTATCCTCGAAGACCTTGTCGCCGTCCTTCATCTGGTCGTCGAAGCTGAGGTCGTACATCAGGCCACTGCAGCCGCCGCCCTTCACGCCCACGCGCACAAAGTGGTTGGGGCCGCGGCCCTCCTGGCCCAGGAGCTTGGTGACTTCCGCCTTGGCGGGTTCGGAGACCTTGATCATGGCTGTTCCTTATTTAGAATGGGTCTAAACAAAGGGGTATGCAAAGGTACACGCCCACGCGGCCGGTCACAAGGCCTGCCCGTGGAACACCTGCGGCCCCGCCGGGTTCGCGCCCACAACCCCGCTGTGCGCTGCGTCCCCCTAGCTTCGCACTGCCATGAACGTGCGCAAACCCCTTGTGGCGGCCCTGTTAGCGTGGAGCCTCTGCCTACCCGCGCAGGTGATCCCGCCCGGGCGCATCACCGATTGGTCGGATTCCGGATGCTGGTCGGTGTTCCAGCCCGCCCAGAGCGTGGATATCGTGGCCTACGGGGCCGACCCAACGGGCTCAGCCTCCTGCAATGCGGCCCTGCAGGCCGCCTTGGCGGCACTGGCCGGTGCCGGTGAGGTGTATTTCCCACCCGGGCAGTACCGCTTTACCCAGTCCATCGTGCTGCCTGATTCCATCGTCCTGCGCGGCGAGACCGGTGCCGACCAGCAACCCCTGGCGCAGGTGGTCGTTGCCCCGGGGGAGAACGCCGATGGCATCCGCATCTCCGGAACGGAACAGGCCCCGGTCGCCGCGCTGACCGCCCTGCCGGTGCAGGGTGATCGGCATATCCGGGTGGACCAGCCTGCCCACTATGCGGTGGGCGATCTGCTGCGCCTGCGTGCCACCGATGATTCCCTGCTGGTGAACGACTGGTGGGGAGTGGGCCAGACCGGCCAGATCGTGGAGGTGGCGGCGATCACCGGCGACAGCATCCGCTTCGCCAAGCCCCTGCGCCGCTCCTACGCCAGCCTGCCGGCCTTGCACCGCATCCTCCCGCGGCGCCAGGTGCACCTGCGCTGCCTGGCCATCGAGCGGGCCGACGCCACCTCGTCCCAAACGGTGAACGTCTTCTTCCGCTATGCGCTGGATTGCTCCATGCACGGTGTGGCCAGCCACCTGGCGAACTATGCCCACGTGAACGCATGGCGCTCGGCGCGCATCAGCATTACCAGCTGCCACTTCAAGGATGCGCATGCCTACAACAGCGGGGGCAAGGGGTACGGCGTGCTGGTTGACTTCGGCACCTGCGACAGCCACATCCACGACAACGCCTTCGAGCACCTGCGCCACAGCATGCTGCTTCAGGCCGGGGCCAACGGCAACGTGTTCGCGTACAATCGATCCCGCGATCCCTTCTGGTCCGCCTTCCCTTACCCCGCCAATGCCGCCGGGGACCTCGTGCTGCACGGCAACTACCCGTACATGAACCTCTTCGAGGGCAATGTGGTGCAGAACATCGTGATCGACAACAGCCACGACATCAACGGACCGCACAACACCTTCTTCCGCAACCGTGCGGAGCTGTACGGCATCTTCATGAACAGTTCGCCCGCATCCGACCAGCAGAACTTCATCGGCAACCAAGTGACCAACACCGGTTCGCCCCTACTGGGGTTGTACAGCCTGCAGGGCACGGGCCATTTCGCCCATGGCAACCAGGTGCGGGGCACCATCCAACCGGTTGGCACGCAGGAACCCGATAGTTCTTCGCTGTATCGCCATGTGTTCCCGCCCTTCTACCAGGCGCTTTCCGCCATCCCGCCGATCCGCACGGACAACTGGCTGTCCACGGCGCCGCTGATCCAGGCGCAGTACCGATGGGACGTGCTGGGCTCTCCGAGCTCATGCGCGGACAGCCTGGAACTGGCCACGTTGCTGCCTTCGCCGCGGTGCACGGAAGGGCTGCAGCTGGCGCCGAACCCGGTGCACGATGTTCTGCTGGTCTCCGGCCTGCAGGCGGGCGAGCCGCTGGGCATGACCGACGCCTGGGGCCGCACCGTGTGGACGGGCTTGGCCACGGTCGATGTACTCCGCATCCCTGTGGAGGCGTTGCCTCCGGGCGTGTACATGCTGCGGTCGACCTCACGCCGTGCCGCGCGCTTCGTGCGCGGCTGAGCCGCGTAGTTTTGCGGTCCCCGCAGCGCATGTCCGAACACACTTCCCGCACCGAGCTGTCCGACCTGGGCGAGTTCGGGCTCATCGACCGGCTCGCCTCCCGCATCCGGGCCACGCACCCTTCCACCATCACGGGCATCGGCGACGATGCGGCGGTGATCGATGCTTCAGGGCTCCACCAGGTGATCACCACAGACATGCTGGTGGAGGGCGTGCACTTCGACCTGGCCTACGCGCCGTTGAAGCACCTGGGCTACAAGGCCATCGTGGTGAACCTGAGCGATGTGTACGCGATGAACGCGGCGCCGCGCCAGGTGACGGTGGCGCTGGCCCTGAGCAACCGCTTCCCGGTGGAGGCCGTGGAGGAGTTGTACGAGGGCATGCTGCTGGCGTGCCGCACCTACGGTGTGGACCTGGTGGGCGGGGACACGTGCAGCAGCCGCAGCGGGCTGGTGATCGCAGTGACGGCCGTCGGCGCGGTGGCACCGGAGGACCTCGTGTACCGCAGCGGTGCGCGCGAACACGACCTGCTGGTGGTGAGCGGTGACCTGGGCGGAGCCTACATGGGCCTGCAGGTGCTGGAGCGTGAGAAGGCGGTGTTCGCCGGCACCGGCACACAACCCGAACTGGCCGGGCACGACTACATCCTGGAGCGCCAGCTGAAGCCCGAGGCCCGCCGGGACATCATCGCCCTGCTGAAGCAGCTTGGGGTGAAGCCCACGGCCATGATCGACATCAGCGATGGACTGGCCAGCGAGGCCCTGCACATCGCACGCAGCTCGGGCCTGGGCGTGCGCCTCTACGACGAGAAGCTGCCCATCGACCCGCAGACCTACGCCACGGCGCGCGACTTCCACATGGACCCCACCGTGTGCGCGCTCAGTGGTGGCGAGGACTACGAGCTGCTCTTCACCATCCGCCAGTCGGACTACGCGGCCATCAAGGGCAACCCGGACCTCACGGTGGTGGGCCACATGACCGATGCAGCCAGTGGATGCCGCCTGGTGGACAAGCAGGGCGGTGAGCACGCGCTTACGGCGCAGGGCTGGGACGCCTTCCTGCGGCAGGGGTAGGGGCCATGCAGCGCGGCTTTCAACGCATCTCTACACGCCGTGCGCCGGCCAGCAACAGTTCCGCCGCATGGTCCGGGTGGCAGGTGAGCAGCAGCACCTGGTGCGCGGTGGCCAGCTGGGCCAGCTCCTCCACTGCGCGTGCGCGCCGCTCCGGGTCCAGTTCGGTGAAGGGGTCGTCCAGCACCAGGAAACCCGCCATGCCGCGCAGGTACACACCTGCCAGCGCCAGCCGCGTGGTCAACGCCAGCAGGCCCAGGGCGCCGGTGGACAGGTGTTCGGCGGGCAGGTCCATCCGTTCGCCCCGCACGAGCGTGGGAACCACGCCCTTCGTCACCACGCTGGAGTAGCGCCCGCCCGTGAGGGCGCTGAAGCGGCCTGCCAGTGTGGTGCGCAGGTCCTCCAGCGGATCGCCCCCCCTGCGGGCGGCCACCACCTGTTCCAGGGTTTTGCGGATGCGCAGCAAGGCCTCCCCCCGGGCCTTCTCCCGCTCGAACTGTGCGGTGTGCACGGCCAGTTCGTCGGCGAGCTCTTCGGCGGTGCGTGACGGGACTTTGCCCAGCAGGCCGGCCTGCTCCACGCGCAGTGCGGCGAGCTGCTCCTTCAGTTGGTCGGCCTGCTTTTCGGCCCGGTCCAGTGCGGACAGGTAGGCATCCACGCTGCCCGCCCCCTGCGGGAGGGTGGGGAGGCCGGCGTGTTCCGCCCGCATCGTGCCGAGGGCGGCTCCGGCCTGCATCACCTTCTCCATCAGCTGCTCGGGGGAGGTGTGGGCGGCGTGCCAGGCGGCTTCATCCGCCACGGCGGTGCGCTCCTCCTGCTCCAGCTCCCGCAGCCTCCCCTTCACCACCGCCTGGCGTTCCTGCACGGCATCCACACTTCGCGCGGCCTGTGCGGTGGACAGCTCTGCCATCGCCTGTGCCCAGCTCTCCTCGGTGCGCGAGCGAAGGGCGATGTGGTAGGCCTTCGCCTGGGCGTCCAGTTCCTGTTGGCCGGCCGCATGGGCCCTGGCCGCGGCCTCGGCGGCAGCCACGTCGGCATGGCCCAGTTGCACCAGCAGCGCCTGCAGTTCGGCCGTATCCCGTTCCTGGAGCGCGAGGAGCTCCTGCAGACCGTCACCCGCATTGCGCACGGTGATGCGCAGGCCGGCGCTCCGCACCACGAGGTCGCCCGGCGCCTCGCCCGTCCAGGGTGTTCCGGGCGCGAGCGACAGGGTCTGGGGCGGCGCATCGCCCTGTTGGATGGTCACATGTGCCGCACCCTCCTCCGCCTCAATGCGCGCGGCCAGCCGGTGCGCCGCGATGCGGATGCCGCATTCGTGCAGCGCCGTCCGCAGCCTGCGTGCCTTCTCCAGCTTCACCTCGTCCACGGCCGGCGTGCGTGCAAGCACTTCGCGGGCCTCCTGCAGCGCGGTGCGTGCCGCGTTCAGCGCCGCGTATCCGGCCAGGATGTCGTTCTTCTTATCCAGCAGGTTGGCGTTCCTCAGTTCGTGCACGAGCGCTGTTTCCTCGGTCCGCAGGCGGTCCGATTCATCCGCCCGGCGTGTGGCCATGGCCCCTGCGCCCGACCAGGTGGCGTGCACCTGCATCAGCTGGGCCACCGCTTTCTCCTGGGCGGGGATCTGCACGTCCAGCACGGCACGGCGCTGCAGCCCGGCGCGCAGTGGTTTGCCTTCGGCCACGCGCGCGGCATCACCGGCAAGTGCCCGCTCCACCGCTTCGATCGCGCTGTTCACCCGGTCCACATTGCGCTCGAACGCCCTCACACCGTCGCGTTCCAACCGGGTGCGCTCCAGCGCATAGTACGCGTCCAGCAGGGTGCCCAGGCTGCGCTCCCAGGCCTGTTCGACGCCCCTGCCCTGTTCCGGCCCTCCGGCCGCCCTGTCCCAGCGCTGGTAGTGGAGGGTGATGCGGTCATCGAGCGCCTTCGCCAGCAGCTCCGGGGGCATGTCCTGTGGCAGCGCGGCGGTGAGCAGCCCGTGCAGGTCATCCATCCCATGCACCTCCTTCGTCATGGCCTCCAGCGTGCGCGTGAGCTCCTCCTGCCGGGTGAAGAGCACCTGCTGCCAGGTGGCCCGCCCGCGTTGCAGGAGCTGCTGCAGTTCCTGCTGCACGCGCGTTGCACCTGCCAGGTCCATGGTCCCGTCGCTGAGGCGCGATGTCCGGATGCCCTGCGGCCCCCAGGCCTTCTCCAAGGTCCAGGTGCGGTCCCCGGCCAGGAAGGTGAGCGTCACCCGCACATGGTCGCCGCCGGTGCGCGGGTACCAGCGTTCAAGCCCTTCCGACCGTTTGCGCCCGGCGACCTCCGTGGGCGTGAAGAGCACATGCCACAGGGCCTCCACCATCGTGCTCTTGCCGAACTCGTTGGCGCCTTCCAGCACGTTGAGCCCGTCGTGCAGGATGATGGTGCGGTCGGCGGTGCCGCCGAAGGGATGCAGGCGGAGGCTGAGCAGCTTCATGGCGTGCGCACGGCCTGGATGATGCCGAGCGCCTCGTGCGCGTCGCCCGGGTGTTCGGTATCCGCCAGCAGGGCGTGGAGCAGCGCGTGCGGCAGGGTGCCCTCGGGGAATTGGGCGCCGATCTCCTCCGCAGTGAGCACCTGCTGCACATCGAGCTCCCGGGACAGGTGCAGGAAGCGTTCGCCCAGGGCATCGAGCAGGGTGTTCAGCTGCGCGCGCAGCTCGCGGTCCAGCCGCCCCGTGAGCTGCAGGTCGAGCACCGTATCCGCAGCGTCCAGCGCATGGCATGCCATTTCCAGTGCTGCGATGTCCGTGGCATGCTCCAGCGTGGCGTTGATGCGGTGGAAGCGCACGGCACCGGTGGTGAGTTGTTCGTGGCGGCAGCTGCCGTCCGCTGACAGCTCGATGTACCAGGCATGGCCGGGGTGCGTGCAGCGCACCGAGTCCGGTGTGTGGATGCCGGGCATGAAGAACAGGGGGCGGCCCACGGTGCCTGCGGCCGGGAACGGCACGTGGATGTGGCCCAGCAGCCAGGTGTGCACGCCGGCCTCGCGCAGCCCGGCCTCCGTCATGTTGAAATAGCGCTGGTCGACGTCCAGCCCCAGGCCCTCCACGTTGCCGTGGGCGATGCCGATGTGCACCACCCCGTCCTCCTTGGCCTCAGCGGCCACCCATCCCGTCATGGGCGCGGTGCCGGTCTTGCTGGGGCAGGGGCAGGGATAGAAGCACACCCGGCCTTCATCCACCTCGAAGGGCATGCTGCGCGCCTCGGTGAGGTCGAACACGTTGCTGTCGTCCGCCCGCTTGCGGAACGACTGCCACAGCTTGCTGTCTGGGCCCTCGCAATAGTCGTGGTTGCCGGCCAGCACCAGCACGGCGGTCCCTTCGAACCGCTTCAGCAGGTCCACCGTGCGGCCCACCTGCGCACTGCTCACGGTGAGCTTGTCGAAGAGGTCGCCCGCCACCACCAGGAAGTGGGCCTTCCTTGCGTTGGCCAGGTCCACCACCCGCCCCAGCGCCGCGAAGCGCTCCTCCAGCAGCCGTTCGCGCACGCGTTCCGGCAGGCGCTGGAAGGAGAGCCCGATGTGGTTGTCGGCCGTATGCAGGATGCGGATGGGCATGGTGCGAAGATCGCTGGCCGCAAAGGTCGCACGCCACTCTGCCAGAACGTGACGGAGCGGGGCCGGCGTTATCCCCGCCGCTCGATGCCCTCCAATACCAGCCGTTTCATCTCCTGCACCTCGGCCTTCAGGAAGCCGTGCACCGTGATCATCCCCTCGCCCGTGGTCTGGATGTGGATGGTGGACCAGCCCACGAAGGGGATGTCGATGTTCACTGAGGCGATGCGGGTGAAGGGGATGGCCGTCTCCTTGCCGCTGAAGAGGCTGGGTTCACGCAGCGTCACGCCCATGTCGTCCAGCACGATGCGGGCCGGGAACAGGCGGTTGCCGGAGGTGAGGCGCGAGGCGGTGAAGGTCTTCATGGGGACGGTGTGCTTTCGTTCCGAACCGGCCGGGAACGCACACGGCCCGCGGTGCGCCGGGTTCCCGCAACGGGCCGGCGTACCGCGGGCCGTTCGCGATCAGGCCTTGCCCTTGCGGGCCTTGCGCTGGTGCTTGTTGGTCCACACGATGGCCTCCACCTCCATGGTGTCGAGGTCCTGCTCGCTGTACACCTCCTTGGTGCCGTCGCTAACGGACATGCGGTAGGTGATGTTGGAACTCTCGTCGTAGAGGAACACGCGGCCTTTGTGCACCATGTGCTTCAGCTCGCGGCGCAGCTTGCGGGCCTCAGCCCCCTTCATGCCCGGGCGCACATCGTACTCGTCCACGTGGTTCTTGTTGGTGAACACCACGTGCATCACCTGGTCGGGATCGCTCTCGTCCACGCTCACCTGCAGCATCTCCACGCCCTTCTTCTCGTAGGTCACCAGAACGGCCTTGTCCACCACCTTCACGTCGGAGATGGTCACCATCACGGGCGGACCCGCGGGGGCTTCGGCGGGCATGGTGTCCGCGGGCACCACCTCGGCGGCTGAGAAGGCCGCGGCGAGGTCGGCGGCGGTGGCCGTCTCGTAGGGCTTGGTATGGGCGGTGGTGTCCACGGCGGCGCCCTTGCGGCGGGCCTCGTGGTGCGCACGCA
>CAZUNW010000104.1:0-8150 GCA_964621425.1 uncultured Chryseobacterium sp.
TGCCATGGCCATGGTGATGCGCCGCTTCCTGCAGGGCGAACCATTGGACGCACTGGGCTACACCTTCGCCCCGAGCGCACGGCCGCTGAACAGGCCGGGCAAGGAAGCCGCACAGGTACTGGTTGGCGGCCACCGGGAGCTGCCGCCTGGCAACGCACAGGTCCATGGCTATTTCTATGTGGCCTTCGTGGGACCTCGCCCCTATACCATCCACCAACTCCTTGAACGCCGATGATGATGCCCGCCCGATCCCTTGTCGCGGTGATCGCCACCGCCTGCACCTTCACCACCCACGGGGCACCGCCGCGATAAAGCCGGCAGCAAGCTTATCAGCCGAGGGGTTGCGAATCGGCAGCAGTAGCTGGCAGGGCGGCGGGCTGGCCATTCGCGAGGCGGTAGTTTTCCTTCAGGCGGTTCTCTTCAGCGTGGAAGGAGTCCACATTCACGAAGCGCTGGAAGACCTCGCCATCAAGCTTCCAGCGCTCCAAGGCGAAACGGATGAGTTCGGTCTCGCGCGCATCGCTGATGGCACGGGATAGGTCGTGGAAGTAGCCTGCGTTCTTGTAAGTGCGGCGCTTCTTCACCACCTCTTCGCATCGGGGCAGCAGGTTCAACAGTTGAACGATCTGCTCCAGCTTCAGGGCTACTTTGTTTGTGGAATTGGTATCCGCGAGTTCCTTCATCTTTTCCGTGATGCCATCATTGCTGATGGAGGTGTTGGCTCGCATACCCAGGAGCACCAGGTTGCCTAGGCGTCGCTTGTCACGGTGATCAGGCGGATATTCCTTGGGCAGGTTCTTTTGCGCCCAGATGTGTTCCACGCTCAAATGGTCGTTGGGCAGTGTACCGAAGCTTCCCCTGCCTTTCAGGATATCCTGGATGTCGAACGTTGTCTGTAGCGCCGCATTGAGGTGCTCCTCGTAACAGGCCAGCAAGAATCGCAGCCCGTTCCACCGGTGGTAGTTGTCGGTCTCCTCTTGGTCGAGGGTCAGGGCCTGCACCACCTTCACCTCGGGACAATAATACATGACCATGTCGCTGAGGTAGGCGATCAGGCGGTCCACAGCGGAACCGGTTAACGGCAACTTCAGGTGCGGGGTGTGGGTCTCGCCGCGATGGAGTTCAACGCTGGTGCAGTGGAAGTAAGCATGACCCAGCTCAAAAAGCTCCCCCTGCTTGCTGTCCGCGCGAGTCAGCACCTTGGGAAGCACGTACAGCCGGAAGTTGAGGACTTCGAGGACTTTGAGCAGCCGTGCCTTGTCCGCCCAAGAGGCCTCGCGGTGCATGATGGCAAAGTAGAGCGGCATCACCGAGGCATCCACTGGATGGCAACGCAGATAGCGGAGCTTCCTGTCGACTTCTATCAGGTCCTTCGTCAGGGTTTGCCCCTTCAACAGCTCCTTGTCGCGATAGAACCAACTGGCGTAACGCGATGCGCTTTCTATGAACTCCACAAAGCGGTCGATCGATTCGCCGGCAGCGTCCATAAGGGCCGCCTCGGCCTCCTCCCCCTTGTACCGCTCCTTCATCTGGGCGTACACGTCCCAGCTGTGCTCCTTGTTCACCTCATAGTGGACCAGGTAACAGTTGCGCAGGAACCCATCCTCATCGGCATTTGAGGTAAGGCGGGCCAGGCTCAGGTGCTTGAGCAGGCTGCTCCACCGCCTATTGATGCGCTCGTGCAGGCGTTTCCGCCCCATCACGGTGGCATAGTAGATGAAGTAGTTCTTCATCTTTTCCAACTGGGAGAGCTCCTTCCCGCGGTTGTTGATGACCTCGAACATGATGCCGATCTCCTTGTGATCCCTGGGGACGAAGAAGATGAAGCCCAGACGGTGCGTGATGATGTGCAGGATCTGGTCGATGCGATCATGGGCCTCTTCCAGCCACTCCTGGAAGAAAATGCATGCCGTGTGTATGTTCTCGTGCGACTTGAACGTGGTGGGCGTATCCACTTTGCCGGCCAGCACCCGGTCGCGGAAGTAGATGTCGGTCTCCTCGTTGGGCCTCACCACCAGTTCCTCATTCCCAGCGCCTCCCCGCTCGATGTAGTGCTCCTCGATGGCGGCATACTTCTGTGGATCGCGCACGTATATCGCCCTTAACAAAATGACCAGCGAGGTCATGCGCTGTTGGCCGTCCACCACTTCCAGTGCGGACCCCTCCTTATCCCCAAGTGCTGCAACAATGGTACCTGTGTAGTGCACGTGTTCCTCGCCCCGGCCATAGAGGTTCTCAATATCCTTGCGAAGGTCGATGAGCTGTTGACGTCCCCAGCTGTAGCCGCGCTGGTAATCAGGGATGATGAACATCCGCTCTTCGAAAAGTTCTTTCAGCGTTATCAGCTCAGCTGGCTGCTTGCTCATTGGTGGTGGGTCATTAAGATTTCATGCACCAAGGGAGCTGCGTACGCGTCCCAGCCATCCTTTGGGCAGGCGTGCGGTGCTCTTCTCTCAGGATGCTGTTGTGGACGGGTAACCATGCATGCCCAACGAGCAATCCCGGAAATGGGAATAGTGCCGGGTTCTTCGTTTGGTAGTTAGACTCTATGGAAGCGTGTGAGGTGTTGGGTAAGGCCTTTACGTGCATGCCAAATATCCCCAAATGTTACAGTATGAAGCATCCTGTTTTGCGATTGTTGCCAGACCTTCCAACAGAGGTCAGCCGCGCATCAGAGGCCACATGCACCTTCCATGCATCGGTCGAATAGGACACCCCCGTGTCCAACTGCGTGTGCCTTGATCGGGAAGCCCTCCTACGTTTGTGGGGCGCACCGCTGGAGCACATGCCTGCGAAGCACTCACCCCGAAAGGCCCCAACCACACAGACCCGTCACACGGTGCTGCTGGCCATACGTGAGCTGTACCTGAAGCAGCTGCTGGAGGAGCATGCGGGGCGGGCGCTGCAGGTGGTGGTGACGGACCGGCTGAGTGACCTGGGCCGCCCGGGCTGCATGCTCGCCTATGTGGATGCCGCATTGCTGGATGCTCCTGGTATGGACACGCTGGCCTCAGTTCTGCAGGGCCGCCGTGCCGGACCGATGGTGTTGGTGGTGGGCCACCCACCGCCGTTGCCGCCGCCGTTGGACCTGCTCGTGCAGCGCGTGCCGGCCGTGTGGAACCGCCGCGTGGTGGCGGGCCACCTTCGCCGTGCCCTGGCCCTGGCTGAGGGCACGCAGGTGCGCCAGCGCGCCTTTCACGACCGGGTCCGGCGCATCGTCCTGCTGCATTATGAGCTGCGTGCCAGCAGTGTGCTGGCGGTGGATCGCGTGTTGGAGCGCCATGGCATCACCGAGCGCACCCTGCGGCGGGACCTGAAGGTGTTGCGGGATGTGTTCCCCGACCTTGACGTGACCTACGAACGACCCTTTCGCACATGAACCGTGCACACACCACCCCGGCGTGGCGCCTTGCGGTGCACGGGCATGCTTCAACCAGCACGTCCGCATGGCCTGGCTGCGATCACCTGGCCGCCTCCCTGGTGGTGTTCACCGGACAAGGGGTGGAGACCATCCCGTTGCAGCACCTGCTGGTGGAGGAGGTGGAGGCTTTAAGCGCGCTGCTATCGGCGGTACGCGCAGGGGCTTCCCCTGGTGCGCTCGCTTTCATCGATGCGTTCTGGGTCAGCTCCATGCTACGCGCCGGCACACCGGTACTGGAGCTTCAGTACCACCTGGGTGATGACCGCTGGCTGTATGCGGAACGACCGGCAGCGCAGGAGGACCTGGAGCAGTTGCTCGCCGAACTGACCGCATGCCTGGAACGCCATCCCTGCCGGTGTGGCGGGCATCACCGCCACGCCCCTTTCATGCGCATTGAACCTTGAACCCTTGACCCGCCCGACCATGAGCACGACGTCCCCCTTGACCCCCGCGGCAGCCATCCGCGCCCTGGTCACACCGTTCAGCGAGCGCGGTTGCGTGCGCATCCGTGGCTGGCACACCCCGGCGCTGGAACGCAGACCGCAACTTGTGGTGGAACTTACGGACCACCCGGATGGTCTGACCCTGGTGAGGTTGGAGCTTGTGGTGGAGCTGGACTTGAATGCGCTAGTCGCCGTTCTGCGGGCGCGGGCAGGGGAGCGGGTGCTTCCCACATACGATGAACTGGGTATGGGCGTTGTGATGGACAAACGCTGGCTGGACATCATCGACCACCTGGCCGCCTACAACGGCGAAAGGGACGATCTGGAGGCCATTGCGGACATTTTCTTCCCGCTCCGCGGTGCGGTGGCGGGCAGGAAGTTCAATGTGTAATACCGGGCGGTCCAGCCTGTGCATGAGCCCCGAACCCCATCTGGCCAACTTGATCCGTGGATCCGGTTTTTCGTGGCCGGTCCATTCCCGCATGATGGGGCGCGCACCATCGGCTCCTGCAGGGCAGGCCATGCTGGAGTTGGGTACGTTGGAACCGCTGCGCGTGCGCTGGCAACTGGCGGATGAACAGCTATGGTTCGAAGTTCCGGCGGGGTCCGATGACGCGCCGCTCCTGGCTGCGGGTGCGCTTGCCGAGGCCCATGCCTTCATCCGGCTGGGCGTGTTACGGATCGAAGGGAACTGGTTGCTTGCCCGTCGTGAGCGGGACACGGCAGGCCTGCTGGGCGATCTGCTGGCATGGCTGGCGTGGCAGGATCTGAGCGGGTCGGCCATTGCACGCCTGCAGCTGCGTACCTGGCTGGAGACGCACCTGCCCGATGCAGCGCCATGGGGCTTGGAGCACCTGCCGGCAGAAGAAGTGATGGCGGCCTACCTGCAACCGCTCTTTCATGGCCGGACGGATGTGAGGCTGTTCGCCCTGGATGCGGGGACCGCCGGGCGAGGAGGCTGAGGTGGACACATCTGTGTCCGAGAAGATCCGTCGGTCGCATCATCCTGCTGTTGTTTCGCATCGTCCGTCCGGGAACACACCATCCTCCCGCCACGGTCACCCATGATGCCGATCGACCTGGACTTCGAGCGGGCCATCGACCGCAACCGGTCCGTCCGTCCCGAGCGCTATGTGTGGCACATCTCCCCGCTGTGCCATGACCTGTCGATTGCCCGGTCCGGCCTGCTTATCGGCAATCGGGGCGCCATCTGTGTGCATAATCGTGTGCGTAAATGGCAGCGTACGTACCAGGCGAATTGGGAGCAGGACTATCTGTGGGACGCTGTGGAGGTGGTTTGTGCCCTGATGCCGCAGGAGATGGAGACCGGGGACTTCTTCGTCCGGTGCATTGATGCGCGCTTTGCATCGCGCTTCACCTTCTGGCGCATTGATACCCATGTGGTGACCACCCCGTGGTACATTGATCCCTACATGGACCAGGACCGCTCTACTACGGGTGGTGCGGCCTGGAATTACCTGGTGACGCTGGGCTCCATTCCGCGGAAGGCGCTGGTGCCGTTCAAGCTCGATCTGGACAGGGCCATTGCCGGTGGCCCGGTGGTATCCATGTCGGATGGCGTGGCCTGTTGCCGGAACGGCGATGATATGCTCAGCCACCTGCGGGTGCACCGCTCGCTGCGTGCCGTGCTGCGCCTTCAGTTCATGGACGGGCGGCTGAGTCAGGCGGCGTGACCGGTGCGATCGCGTTGCCGCGCCGCCGCGCTGCGAGCAGCATGCGCCGCAGCTCATCCTTCGCCGCACCCGCCCGCCGCCGCTCCTTGTCCAGTTCACGGCCATCCTGCCACAGGTAGCGGATGCAGCCCATGTGGACGGTCAGGTGTACGGCCAGCGCGATGCCGTAGAGGTCCGTTCGGCCCGTGCGCAAATGGATCAGCACGGCGGGCCCCAGGGCAAAGGGCAGCGACCCGAAGAACAAAGCGGTGCGCGTGTGCAGCAGCATGAGCGAGGAGGACATCCACAGCGCGTGCCGGAGCGTTCGCCGGGAGGCGTGTGCGAAAGCCCTGCGGGTTGCTTGGCGCGCTTCCTCCGTCCCCTTGTCCATCTCCATGGGAACGCCGGTTCCTGCGGATCGGTATGCCGGCCTGGGCGCGGGATCCCCCTTCACGTATCTTGTCCGCACGTCCGCCCCGCCCATGCGATCGACCGTGCGCCGCGCCTGCCTCCTTTTCGCCCTGTTCGTGGTTGCCGCAACGGCACCGGCCCAACGCAACACCGTGGCAGCGGGCGGTGATGCCACTGGCGTGGGCGGCTCGGTGAGCTACAGCATAGGCCAGGTGGACGCCATCGCCATCAGCTCCACTGCCGGCTCCGTGCAGCAGGGCGTACAGCAGCCGTATGTGATCGCCATCAGCACGGGCACACCGGAACCCGGGGTGGCGCTGGCAGTGGCACATCCCAATCCCACGCGCGACGACCTCTGGCTCACCGTTCCGCCGGGCGATGGAGCCACGCGCGCTTGGATGCTCACCGATCCCGGTGGGCGCGCCCTGGCGCAGGGAGCGGTGTCGGCCGTGCGCACCACCATACCCATGGCAGGCCTGCCGCCCGCCGTGTACCTGCTGCATGTCTCCTCCGCCGGCCGTCCCGGCACCACCTTCCGCGTGATCAAGCAATGAACCGCATGCACCTCCGCACGCTCGTTGTTCCCGCCGCTTTGGCCGCAGCACTGGCCGCGGCCCAGGCTCCCCTTCAATTCACCTACCAGGCCGTGGTGCGCGATGCGGGCGACGACCTGGTGGTGCAGTCGCCCGTTGGCATGCGCGTGAGCATCCTCCAGGGAAGCATCAACGGGCCGGCGGTGTACGTGGAGACGCACACGCCGACCAGCAACGCCAACGGCCTGGTGTCCGTGGCGATCGGCGGCGGCACGGTGGTGAGCGGGAGCATGGCCGGCATCAACTGGGCGGGCGGGCCCTTCTTCGTGCGCACGGAGACCGATCCGTTGGGCGGCACTGCCTACGCGATCACGGGGGCGTCGCAGTTGCTGAGCGTTCCTTACGCACTGTT
This sequence comes from uncultured Chryseobacterium sp., assembly GCA_964621425.1. Classification (GTDB taxonomy): domain Bacteria; phylum Bacteroidota; class Bacteroidia; order Flavobacteriales_F; family PHOS-HE28; genus PHOS-HE28. Next base: position 6,894 of record CAZUNW010000104.1, read on the forward strand.
CGCTGCGCAGGTGCCCTCCGGCTCCGGCGGTGGTACGCTTGACCAGGCCTATGACCAGGGCGGCCCTGGGGCGGGCCGCAGCATCACGGCCGACGCCGGTGCGGTGCAGATCACCACGGGCGGCGCCACCGCCACGGGTTTGCAGGTGAGCACGGCCGTGGCGAACTCCACCGGCGTGCTGGCCACGCACACGGGGGTGGGGGTGGGCCTGCGGGCAGAAAGCACCAACCCGGCGAACACCTTTGCGGCCGTGCAGGCGAACACCAACAGCAGCGACGCCAACAACTCCGCCGTGCTGGGCAACAATGCGGGCGGAGGTTACGGGGTGAGCGGGCAGGTGCCGGCCACCGCCACCGGCCTGGCCGCGGTGTACGGTTCCAACCTGCGCACCACGGGCGGCTATGGCGTGCTGGGCGTCGGCCTCAACGGCGTGGTGGGCCAGGCGCAGCAGAGCGGTGGCTTCGGGGTGTATGGGCTGAACAACGCCGCGCCCTCCGGCAACAACCTTTCCATCGGCACCTATGGCCTCGGCTTCAACGGGGTGTACGGGCAGACCACCAACACCGCGCAGGGCTGGGCGGGCTATTTCACGGCCGACCTTGGGGTGGACGGTACGGGCTATGCGCTGGGCGGATGGGTGAACGCGTCCGACCGGCGGCTGAAGACGGACATCCGTCCGCTGGAGGGCAGCCTGGACCGGGTGTTGCGGTTGCGCGGGCAGCAGTACACGCTGAACGTGCGCAAGCGCGCGGCGGACGGCTCCGTGACCACGCAGAGCCGCCCGCAGTACGGCCTCATCGCCCAGGAGGTGGAGGCGCTCTTTCCCGAACTCGTGTCCGAGAAGGCGCTCTTCATCAATACGGGGGACACCACGTTGTACAAGACCGTGGACTACGTGCAACTGGTGCCTGTACTGGTGGAGGCCGTTCGCGAGCTGAGCGCAGAGGTGGAGCGCCTGCGTGCGCTGGTGGAGGAGCGGTGAGGCTGGCACGGCACAAGCCGATGCGCCCTTGGTGCCCGGGTGCAGGTCGTTCTACCCCTGCACCGCGGCGATCCCCGGCAGCACCTTGCCCTCCAGGTATTCCAGCATGGCACCGCCACCGGTGCTCACATAGCTGATCTTGTCGGCCAGCCCGAACTGGTTCACCGCGGCCACGCTGTCGCCGCCGCCCACGAGGCTGAAGGCGCCGTTGGCGGTGGCTTCGGCCACGGCCTGTGCGATGGCGATGGTGCCCTGCTGGAAGGGCTTCATCTCGA